>NZ_JBNHHC010000011.1:0-249630 GCF_059091865.1 Arthrobacter sp. B0316-1-20
GTCCTTGACGTCGATGCGTTTGGACATGGGGTTCCTTCTCTTTGGTTCTGGCTCAGCGGCCGGTCTTGGGGGCGAAGATGCGGGCGATCAGCCGGGCAATCAGGTTCAGCAGCATCACGAAGATGATCAGGATCAGCGCCGCCGCCCAGGCGCGCTGCATGCTGGGATCCACATTGGTGGGCGAGGTCGGGTTCATCAGTTGGCGGTAAATGTAGGTTGGCAGCGTGGTCATCCAGCCGCCGAACACGTTCCAGTTGATGCTGTTGACGAAGCCGGCGGTGACCAGCAGCGGGGCGGTCTCGCCGATGATGCGGGCAATGGACAGGGTGACGCCGGAGGCGATGCCCGAAATCGCTGTCGGCACGACCACCTTCAGGATGGTGCGCCACTTGCGCACACCCAGCGCATAGGACGCCTCGCGGAGTTCGTTCGGCACGATCTTGAGCATTTCCTCGGTGGAGCGGACCACCACCGGGATCATCAGCACGGAGAGCGCGACGGCGGCCACGAACCCGGTGCGGGTGCTCGGCCCGAAAACCAGGCCGAACAGCGCGGCGGCGAACAGGCCGGCGACGATCGACGGGATGCCGGTCATCACATCCACGAAGAACGTGATGCCGCGCGAGAGCGGGCCGCCCTTGCTGTATTCAACCAGGTAGACCGCCGTGAGCAGGCCGATCGGGACCGAGATGATGGTGGCCCACATGGTGATCAGCAGCGTGCCGACAATGCCGTGGTAGGCGCCGCCGAGCACCTCGGTTCCGTTGGCGACGGTGTCGTTGTCGACCATGCCGGTCATGCCGTTCATGGAGGTGAAGACAAGGTTGTAGCTCAGTCCGGCGATGCCGTTCTGCAGCACCGTCCAGATCACCGAGATCAGCGGCACCACGGCAATGATGAAGGCGGCGAAGATCAGGTTGGTGGCGAAGCGGTCTTTGGCCTTGCGGGAACCCTCCACCGACAGCGTGACCACATAGCCGGCAATCACGAAGATCACGGCCGAGAAGAGTGCCCAGGAGACCAGGTTGAAGCCGGTCAGCGAGGACAGCGCCGCGCCGAGAACGAGCGAGCCTGCTGCGACCGCCCAGATGGCCCAGCCGGGCATCTGGTTCTTGGTGAGTGTATTGCGCTTGGTCGGCGCGGGGGCGTCAGTGAGCAATGTGGGCATTAGTTGGCTCCCGAGAATTCCTTGTGCCGGCTAATGATCCAGCGGGCGATCATGTTCACGGCCAGGGTGATGAGGAACAGCACCAGGCCGGCGGCGATGAGTTCGGACAGCCGCAAACCGTACGCTTCCGGGAAGTTCAGCGCGATTTCCGCGGCGATGGTCTGGTTGCCCGATTTGATCAGGCTGGGGATCAGCGCGCCGCCGGACAAGACCATAGCCACCGCCATGGTTTCGCCGAGCGCGCGGCCCAGGCCCAGCATCACGGCACTGATCACGCCGGGCCGGGCGAACGGGAAGACGGCCATCTTGATCATTTCCCAGCGGGTGGCCCCCATGGCCAGGGCGGCCTCCTCATGGAGCTTGGGTGCCTGCAGGAAGATCTCGCGGCTGAGCGAGGTGATAATCGGCAGGATCATCACGGACAGCACGATGCCGGCCGTCAGCATGGTCTTGCCGGTCTGGCTGGCCGGGCCTTCGAAGATCGGGATCCAGCCGGCGTTTTCTGCCAGCCAGGTGTAGGGCCCAACCAATGCCGGGGCCAGGACCGCGATGCCCCAGGCGCCGTAGACCACCGACGGAATGGCGGCCAACAGGTCAACCACGTAACCCAGGCCGTTGGACAGCCGGCGCGGCGCGTAATGGGAGATGAACAGGGCCACGCCCACTCCCACCGGGGTGGCCAACACCAAGGCAATGACCGCGGCGATCAAGGTGCCGATGACGATGGGCCAGATGTAGGCCCAGAAGCCCTTTCCGCCGGTGATCGCCGCGGCGTCCGCCCCAAACGTCGGCAGAGCCTGCCAGAGCAGGAACGCCGCCACGCAGAACAGCACAAAGAGGATCAGACACCCTGCGGCAAGCGTCAGTCCGGAAAAGACCTTGTCGCCGGCCCGGCCTTTGCCTGTCTCGGTCAATGTTTGGGACACTTCACAACCCTTCGGGTTCCTTCTGTACTTCGTCTGGCGGTTCTGCCAGTC
Source organism: Arthrobacter sp. B0316-1-20 (assembly GCF_059091865.1). NCBI lineage: Bacteria > Bacillati > Actinomycetota > Actinomycetes > Micrococcales > Micrococcaceae > Arthrobacter > Arthrobacter sp. B0316-1-20. The sequence goes on from NZ_JBNHHC010000011.1 coordinate 2,146, forward strand.
TTGCTGGTTCGCCCCGTCCCGGCAATCTTGCCGGGCCGGAACACGGCTGCGCCCCGCGCGTCAAAATTGCGACGGCGCGGGGCCAACCGGGACTCGCTAAGGATTAGGACTTCACCGAGATGGAGTCGATAGCCTTCTGGGCCTGCTCGCGCAGGGTCTCAGAAATCGGAGCGTTGCCGGCCGAATCCTGGGCGGCCTTCTGTCCTTCTTCGCTGATCACGTAGCTGCCGAAGGCCTTGACCAGGTCTGCGGTGTTCTGATCAGCATAAGTGGAGCAGTAGATGTGGTACGAAACCAGCACGATCGGGTAGGCGCCGGACTCGGTGGTGTCGCGCTTGAGGTCCAGGGACATGTCGACGTCGCTGCGCCCCTCAACCGGGGTGGCTACCTCGACGGCCTTGGAGGCTGCCTCGGCGCTGAGTTCGACGTATTCGTCGCCGACCTTGACCTTCACGGTGCCCAGTCCGCCCACTGCGGAAGCGTCCGCGTAGGTGATGGCGCCGTCAGTGGCGGTGGTGGTGGAGACCACGCCGGAGGTGCCCTGCGCGTTCTCGGCCTGCAGCTTGGCGGGCCAGTCGCCGGAAACCTCGTCGGTCCAGACATCGCCGGCGGCGGCGGACAGGTACTCCACGAAGTTCTCGGTGGTGCCGGACTCGTCGGAGCGGTGCACCACGGTGATGGCCGTATCGGGCAGCTCGACGCCCTCGTTCTGCGAGGCAATGGCTTCGTCGTTCCACTTCGTGATCTCGCCGCGGAAGACCTTCGCGATGGTCTCGGCGTCCATGTTCACCGAGTCAACGCCCTTGAGGTTGAAGGCAACGGCGATCGGGGAGACGTAGCCGGGGATGTTCATCGCGCCGTCGGGGCCGCAGACCTCCTGGGCCTGCTTCCACTCTTCGTCGTCCAGGTAGGCGTCCGAGCCGGCGAACTGCACGCCGCCAGCGAGGAACGCGTCGCGGCCGGCGCCGGAGCCATCGGGAGAGTACTGCACGTTGGCTTCTGGGTTCTTCGCGGTGAAGCCGGCCATCCAGGCCTGCATGGCGGAATCCTGTGAGGAAGCGCCGGCACCGGACAGGGTGCCGGAAACGGTCGACGCGGACTCGGTGCTGCCGGCAGCTGGCTGGTTTCCGGTGGCGTTGTCCGAGCCACATGCGGTCAGTGCCAGTACTGCAACGGAGAGGACGGCGGCCGCGCGGCCGATGCGAATTGCCTTCACGAGTATGGTCCCTTTCAGGGTGAGAACGGATCACGACGACCGGACGTTTCCGCCCCCGTGTCGTGCTCCTTTGACGCTATGGGCGCCACGTAAAGAATGTGCACGACTAAAGTGAACGCAAAGTGAACAACACCGGACCGTTTGCTAACGAACCGCGTGCAGGCCTTGCCTTCGTGAGCGGCCTCATACTAAGGACCCCGGTTCAGCCAGGAGACTCCGGCGCAACGATCGGGGTCCGGCAGAATCTCCGATCGGCCCCGCCTAGACTGAGAGCATGAGCGCAGGCACCCGGTTGACAGAGGCCCGGTCCTTCCTGCGCAGGCGAGGGCGCGCCGGCTTCAGCCGCAGCAAGTCCTCGTTCATGCCCGCGCTGCGGATCACCTTCTGCGCCGTCGCCGCCTACGTCGTGGCCGAGAAGGTGCTGGGCCACCAGGGCCCGCTGTTCGCAGCCACCTCGTCCATCATCGCGCTCGGTTTCGCCAAAGGACCACGGGTGCGCAAAGTGCTCGAAGTCGCCATCGGCTGCACGCTGGGCATCACCGTCGGCGACCTGCTGCTGCACTTCCTCGGCCCCGGCATCTGGCAGGCGGCCCTGGTGTTGCTGGTCTCCATCCTGCTGGCCAGGTTTCTGGACAGCGGCACCATCTTCACTACCCAGATGGCGCTGCAGTCGGTGCTGGTGGTGCTGCTGCCCGCGCCGGTTGGCGGACCCTTCACCCGCAGCCTGGACGCCGTCATCGGCGGGGCCTTCGCGCTGATCGTGACCATGCTGATTCCCGGTGACCCGCGTTCGGAACCACGCTCGCACCTGCAGAAACTGCTGGACGAACTGTCCGGAGTGCTGCGCGAGTGCTCAGATGCCTTGGCACAGAGCGACTCCACGAAGGCATGGCACGCACTGGTCCGGGCGCGGGCCAGCCAGCCGCTGATCGACGAAGTGCGCGGCAGCTTCTCCTCGGCGCGGGAGGTTGCCCGGATCTCCCTGGCCTACCGCCGCCACCGCGATGAAGTGGGGGACCTGCAGGATTCGGCGGAGATGGCCGATCTGGCCATGCGCAATAGCCGGGTTTTCTCCCGCCGCTTAACCTCCGTGATCAACCACGCGGCCATGACGGACGAAGCGATCGAAGCCTTCTCCGAAGTACTGCAAGAAACAGCCGAAGCCGTCGAAATCCTGGCCGAAGGCCTCTCCGACCGCGATTCCGGAGCGCGCGAGCGTCGGCTCTCGGGGGCCAGGAACGATCTGGCCGAGATCGCCACCCGGTTGCACCCCAAGCATCTGGGCATAGCCACCATGGAAGGAGAGGGCCTGGTTTTGGTCTTCCGGCCGCTGATGGTGGATCTGCTCGAGGCTGCCGGTCTCAGCCACGACGACGCCGCGTCCTACTTGCCCAAACTCTGATTGTCTTTCGCCCCGGATACGCTGGGTGCATGAGCACCAAGACCCGTTCCAAATCCCCTGCCTACCGCTGCGCCGAGTGCGGCTGGAGCACGGCAAAATGGGTGGGGCGCTGCGGCGAGTGCCAGGCATGGGGAACAGTTGAAGAGGCGACCCCTGTGGCGGCCCGCACCACGGCTGCGGCGGCGGTCTCCCGGCCGGCCGAACGGATCGCTGACGTTGATGCCACGAACGCCGCCTTCCGCGCCACCGGGGTGGGCGAGCTGGACCGGGTGCTCGGCGGCGGTCTGGTGCCGGGGGCGGTTATCCTGCTGGCGGGCGAGCCAGGCATCGGCAAGTCCACGCTGCTGCTCGATGTCGCGGCACGGGTGGCCAGGCAGGATCGCGACGTGTTGTATGTGACCGGCGAGGAGTCTGCGGCCCAGGTCAAGCTGCGGGCCGAACGGATCTCCGCCGTGGCGGACAACCTCTATCTGACCGCTGAGACGGACCTGGGCATCGCGCTGGGCCATGTGGAGCAGTTGCAGCCGTCGCTGTTGATCGTCGATTCGGTCCAGACGCTCAGCAGCAGTGCGGTGGAAGGCGCTGCCGGCGGGGTGACGCAGGTGCGCGAGGTCGCGGCGTCGCTGATCAACGCCGCCAAAACCAAGGGCATGACTACCATTTTGGTGGGGCATGTGACCAAGGATGGCTCCATCGCTGGGCCGCGGCTGCTTGAACATCTGGTGGACGTGGTGTGCCAGTTCGATGGCGATCGGCATTCGCGGCTGCGGCTGGTGCGCGCGGTTAAGAACCGCTATGGCCCCACCGACGAGGTCGGCTGTTTCGATCTGACGGAGGGTGGCATCGAGGGGCTGACCGACCCGAGCGGCCTGTTCGTCTCCCGGACCAAGGACCCGGTCTCCGGCACCTGCATCACCGTCACGCTCGAAGGTCGGCGGCCCCTGGTGGCGGAGGTGCAGGCCCTGCTCGCTGAGACCTCCAACGCGCAACCGCGGCGAGCCACCAGCGGGCTGGACTCTTCCCGCGTGGCGATGATGATGGCCGTGCTGCAGCGCCGCGCTTCCATGTCGCTGCACAAGGACGACAGCTACGTAGCGACGGTTGGCGGAGTCCGGCTGAGCGAACCGGCGACCGACCTGGCCACCGTGCTGGCCATCGCCTCCGCAAAAACCAACCAGCCACTGCCGGCGCAACTGATCGCCTTCGGCGAGGTTGGCCTGGCCGGCGAGGTGCGGCCGGTGCCGGGAATCGGACGGCGGATCCAGGAAGCCGAACGGCTCGGGTTCACGCACGCCATCGTTCCGGCTTCCCCGGATGGAACAGGCCAGGTTCCGGCCGGATTCACGGTTAAGGAGGTTCACACCGTCTCCGAAGCGCTGTCCACGCTGTTCCGCTGAACGCCCGGGGAGAAGGATAGCCGGGATCCGGCATTATCATGGAGCCTGAGGCTGTCCGGACGGCGGCCCCGCTCCCATGCCCGCCTGCCCTAAGGAAACGCCCACATGGTCAAGAGCCCCGAGGACGCCCTCAAGGCGACACTGGCCCGTGTAGCTCCGGGAACCCAGCTGCGTGACGGGTTGGAACGCATCCTCCGTGGGCGTACCGGCGCGCTCATCGTGCTCGGCTACGACCAGCAGGTGGAAAGGATCAGCAGCGGCGGGTTCGACATCGGGATCGAGTTCTCGCCCACCCGACTTCGTGAATTGGCAAAGATGGACGGCGCCATCGTCTGCGACAGGGACGCGGGGACCATCGTCAAGGCCGCCGTGCAGCTGGTCCCGGACCCGTCCATTGCCACCCAGGAGTCGGGCACCCGGCACCGCACCGCCGAACGTGTCGCCATCCAGACCGGGCTGCCGGTGATTTCGGTCAGCCAGTCCATGCAGATCATCGCACTGTACGTCGAAGGCATCCGGCATGTCCTGGAGGGCTCCGAGCCGGTGCTCGCCCGCGCCAACCAGGCGCTGGCCACTCTGGAGCGGTACCGCGCCCGGCTGGACCAGGTCACCGGCTCGCTGTCCGCGCTGGAGATCGAGGCCATGGTCACCGTGCGGGACGTGGCGGTGACGCTGCAGCGGCAGGAAATGGTCCGCCGCATCTCCGACGAGATCTCCCAATACGTACTCGAGCTCGGCGTGGACGGCCGGCTGCTCTCGCTGCAACTGGACGAGCTGACCTCGGGGCTGGGTCCGGACAGTGAAATGATTCTGCGCGATTACGCCGAAATTAAAGGCGGCATCGACGTCGACACCGCGCTCAAGACACTGCGCGGTTTCACGTCAAACGATCTGATCGATTTGGGCCGGGTCGCCAGCGTGGTCGGCATCCAGCCCGGCCAGGACTCACTGGACGCCGTGGTCCAGCCCCGCGGCTACCGGTTGCTGGCGGGGGTCAAGTCGGTGCCGCGGGCGGTGGCTGACCGTTTGGTGGATCACTTCGGCGGCCTGCAGTCGTTGATGGCCGCCAACATCGACGACCTGATGGCCGTCGACGGCATCGGCGAGCAGCGGGCACGCGTGATCCGCGAGGGCCTGTCCCGGATTGCCGAAACCAGCCTGCTGGACCGGTTCCTTTAGGTTCCCCGGGGACTGCGCTAACGCAGTTCGAACACTGTTTTCTTGCTGGACTTCTTGTCCAGCTTGGTGGTCAGGACGTAGGTGCCCGGCTGCGGTTTGGCTTCCACCGAGGTACAGCCCGGCGCGGTCCGGTTCCGCTCCCAGGTAAAGCGCGCCTGCTCACTCATGCCCGGCTCAAGGGTCATCATCAACGCCTCGGCGTCCACCTGGCAGTCCGCGGAGGAGAAAATGCGATCGTCGCCGCTGGTGACCAAGAATTCCATCGCGTCCGTACCGACGTTGACTTCGCAGGGGCTCTTGCCCTTGTTCGCCACTTCCAAAATCAGCGTGGGGTTCTCCCCGCTTCCGTAAGCCGGGGCGTCGGTTTGGGCACGCACCACCACGTCTGAGTCTTCACAGCCTGCAGTGCCTGCGGGGCTGGGGGCAGGGGAGCTGGGAACTGCCGCCGGGGCCGCCTCGGCGGGGGCTTCTTCCTGTCCCACTCCCACCAGGCTGGCAACCCAGGATCCGGCAGCCACGATGGCGGCTACCACCAGCACGGCCAAGGCCAGCGCCACCAGGCGCCGGCGGCGGTAGACTGCAGGGCTGGGCCGCCGGACGGATGATCCCCGTCCGCGCCCGCCGGATGTGCCGCTGCCTGCCATACCTCAAGGTTAAGAGACCGCAGCGGCCCGGCCAGTCACCACCACGCCGGGCAGTACAGTATTGGTTGGTCACACCGTAGGAGTTCCATGCCCCGTCCCGACGCCGCCGCTCCGGCTTTTTCAATCGAACCGGCAGAAGCCGGCCTGCTGCACCGCCGTGTCCGCGACTGGTTTGCGGCCAGCGCCCGGGATCTGCCCTGGCGTCGCCCGGAGTGCGACCCGTGGGGCATCCTGGTCAGCGAATTCATGCTGCAGCAGACACCTGTGGTCCGGGTGCTGCCGGTCTGGGAGCAGTGGATGCAGCGCTGGCCCCGCCCGGCCGACCTCGCCGCCGATTCGGCCGGCGAAGCAGTCCGGGCCTGGGGACGGCTGGGGTATCCCCGCCGTGCGCTGCGCCTGCATGCCGCAGCTGCTGCCATCGTGGACCGGCACGGCGGCCGCGTGCCGGACGACCACGGCAGCCTGCTGGAACTGCCCGGCGTCGGAACCTACACGGCAGCTGCGGTGGCATCCTTCGCATTCGGGCTGCCGGAAACCGTGGTGGACACGAACATCCGCCGCGTGCACGCCCGGCTGGTGACCGGCGCTGCCCTCCCCGCGCCAACGCTCAGCGCCGCCGAGATGCGTCTGGCGCAGGAATTGATGCCGGCCAGCGGCACCAAAGAGTGGAACGCCGGCGCCATGGAACTTGGTGCCCTCGTTTGCACGGCGCGGTCGCCGCGGTGCGACGCCTGCCCGGTGATGGACCGCTGCGCCTGGGTGGCAGCCGGGCGTCCGGAAGCCCACTACGTACCCAAGGGGCAGGCCTGGGCGGGCACCGACCGGCAGGTCCGCGGCGCCATGATGGCCGTCCTGCGCGAAGCGGAATCATCCGTTCCGCGCGAGATCCTGCTGGGCACCCTTGAGCTGGCGGCCCTGCCCGCTGGCTACCACAGGCCCCTGGCGGCGCTTCGCGCCCTGCCGGCCGGCGAGGAACAGTTGGCCCGTGCCCTGGACGGGCTGCTGGCGGACGGGCTGGCCGTCACGGCATGCGGCGGCATCAGTCTTCCCGGCTGACCGGACGGAGCCGGTGCGTTTCCGCCGGGAGCGCGCCCGCCGGTCACAGCTTGCGGATCATCCGGGTGTTGCCCAGCGTATTGGGTTTGACCCGGGCCAGGTCGAGGAACTCGGCCACACCTTCGTCGGTTGAGCGCAGCAGTTCGGAATACACGTCCGGATCCACCACCGATTGGTCGGCCATCACTTCGAAACCATGCCGCGTGAAGAAGTCCACCTCGAAGGTCAGGCAGAACACGCGGCTGACGCCCAGCTCCTTGGCGGCGCTAATGAGTTCATCCAGCAAGGCGTGGCCCACTCCCCTGCCGCGCCAGTGCGCCGCGGTGGCCAGCGTGCGGACCTCGGCAATGTCTTCCCACATGACGTGCACGGCGCCGCAGCCCACCACTTCGCCCTCCGGCGTCTCGGCGACCCGAAACTCCTGGATGCCTTCGAAGTACGCCACCGCTTCCTTCTCCAGCAGCACCCGCTCATCGGCCAGCGGTTTCACCAGGCGGCGGATATGCGCGACGTCGGAGGTGCGGGCGGGTCGGATCTTGAAGGCGTCGGTCACCCAGTCAGTCTAAAGCCCCAGTTCGGCCGGCAGCTCCGTTTCCTGGTCCAGCAGGTGCCGGGCCAGGAAGTTGCAGACAACGGAGTACCAGATTTTGGCGTGCTGCGGTGAGAGCACCCAATGGTTCTCGTCGGGGAAGTACAGGAACCGGTGCGGCGTCTCCCCGTCCTCTCCCGCGGCCAGCTGCGACCGTGACAAGAGTTCGTACCAGAGCCGCAGCCCCTCGCCGATCGGTACCCGGTAGTCCTTGTCCCCGTGCACCACCAGCATCGGCGTGTTGATCTTCTGCACATGCAAGTGCGGGGAGTTCTCCAGTGCCATCTCCGGGGTCATCTCCCGCTCCCAATACGGGGAGACGTCAGTTGTCGGGCCGAACTGGTCCAGTGCCCAGAGGCTGGCGTGGGTGACGATGGCCCGGAACCGGTCGGTGTGCCCGGCAATCCAGTTGGCCATGTAGCCGCCGAAGGAACCACCCATAGCGGCCGTCCGGGAGCCGTCGATGTCCTCCCGCTGCACGGCGGCGTCGGTGAGCGCCATCAGGTCTGTGTACGGCGCCTGGCCCCACTGCCCCCAGCCCCGGCGGATGAAGTCGTCCCCGTAGCCGGTGGAGAGAGCCGGGTCAGGCAGCAGCACGGCGTAGCCCTGGGCCACCAGTAGCCACGGGCACCAGCGCCAGCTCCACGCATTCCACGAGCCGAGCGGGCCGCCGTGCACCCACAGCAGCAGCGGCGCAGGGTTCTGCGCGGAAGCGCCGTCAGGCAGCGCCAGCCAGGCGCGTACCGGGGCCTGCGCGCCATCGGCGCCGGCCGTCGTCGTGATCTCTTCCAGCCGTCCGCCCAGTTCCGGCCGGGGCGCAGGCGCGGGCAGGAGGGTGGTGTCCCCGGAGGACAGCTCAATGCGCACCGGCTCCGGCGGAAACAGGTAGGAGCTGCGCAGCGCGTAGGCGAACCGTCCGTCCGGGCTGACCACGACGTCGGAGTACGCCGCATCGTCGTGCGTCAGCTTGCGCACCGAGCCGGTGCTCGCGTCGATGCAGAACAACGGAGCGCGGCCGCCGTCATCGGCTGTCACCAGCAGGCCCGATCCGTCGGGCAGCCAGGCGGCGGGGTGCGGCCAGCGGTCCCAGTCCGCGGCCAGCGGACGCAGCTCGCCGCCGGCCAGCGGGAGCAGCGCCAGGCGGACCGAAGGAATTTTATCCGGCCCGGAGACGGATTCGCAGACCACCACCACGGTTCCGTTGTCCGGACTGACCGGACCGGGCGAGTAGTCGGTGTCAGGGCTTTCCAGCAGGATCCGCCGCCCGCCGGTGGTTGTGTCCACCGCGGCCAGAACGCTCCGGGCGTCTCCTCGTGGACGCGGCTGCCGGAGGTTGACTACCAGGGTGGTGCCGTCCGGGCTGAGCTCCGCCGCGGTTTCCATCAGGAAATTGCCGGCCCAGTCCGTGATGTTGCGCAGGCTGCCGCTCGGCTCGTCATCCACGGTCAGGGTCGCCGGTGCTTCATCAGCGGCTTGCTGCAGGACGAAGTGCCGCTTCTCCCCCGGTCCCACGTCGTGGTCCCAGAAGCGCACCGGATACCCCGAGTGCAGGATCGCGGAGACCTTCTTGTCTTTGCGGGCGGTCCGCAGGTTCGCGTCGCCCTCTTCATCGTCGGAACCTCTGAGGACCTGGGCATCGACCACCACGGTGTCTGCTTCGCGGGCACAGCGCACCGCGGCGACGCCGCCCGGACGCGACAGCACCACTCGGCCTTCGCCCCCGGCCGCCGGCAGGCGCCAGAGTGCCGGAACCGGCTCTTCAGCGGGATCATCGGAACCTGGGCGGGCGGAGGTGAAGTAGAGATCACCGTTGCGGGCGAAGGCTGGCCCGGACTCGCCTCTGGAGCTGCGGGTGATCCGGCGGGCAGGGCGCTCACCGGCGGGATCGACCTCCCAGAGGGCCGAGACGTATTCGGTGGCGGCGGAGTTCAGCACGCTGACGCAGGTAACCAGCCGGCTGCCGTCCGGGCTGAGCGCCAGCGACCCCAGCCGCGGCAGTGCGATGTAGCGGTCGAGGTCGCGGAAGGGGGTGGCTGGAGCCGGCTGGAGGGGTGCCTCCGACCGCATATCGGAAGTAAGTGCTTCAGAACTCATGGATTCAGTAAACACTACTTGTGCCACGGATCACAGATTGCGGTTCAAATCGCTTTCGGCGCACCGCCGCGCGTCCGGACGGTTAACACGGAGGACCCCGGCCGAAGCCGGGGTCCTCCGTTCGCAGTGCTGGCTACTGGGACAGGGCCGGGGTGTCCGGAACTTCCTCGATCGCCTTGGGGGCGCCGGTGCTGGTGAAGACGAACGTTGCCTCATCGCCCTCGCCGTCGACGTCCACATGGATGGTTTCGCCGGGATGGAACTCGCCGAAGAGGATCTTCTCCGAGAGCTGGTCCTCAATCTCCCGCTGGATGGTCCGGCGCAGCGGACGGGCACCCATCGTGGGATCGTAACCGCGGCTGGCCAGCAGCACCTTGGCCGGATCGCTCAGCTCGATCTTGAGGTTCTTGTCAGTCAGCCGCTTGCGCAGCCGCTCGACGAACAGATCCACAATCTGGACGATCTCTTCCTCGCTCAGCTGCGGGAAGACCACCGTGTCGTCAACGCGGTTGAGGAACTCGGGCCGGAAGTGCTGCTTGAGCTCATCCTGGACCCGGGCGCGCATCCGCTCGTACCCGGTCTTCGTGTCCGTGCCGGACTGGAAGCCGGTCATGACGCCCTTGGAGATGTCCCGTGTGCCCAAGTTGGTGGTCATGATGATCACCGTGTTCTTGAAGTCCACGACACGGCCCTGGCTGTCCGTGAGGCGGCCATCCTCAAGGATCTGCAGCAGCGAGTTGAACAGGTCCGCGTGGGCCTTCTCCACCTCGTCGAAGAGCACCACGGAGAACGGGCGGCGGCGCACCTTCTCGGTCAACTGCCCGCCCTCTTCGTAGCCGACGTAGCCCGGAGGGGCACCGAAAAGCCGCGAGACGGTGTGCTTCTCCGAGTACTCGGACATATCCAGGGTGATCAGCGCGTCTTCCTCACCGAAGAGGAATTCCGCCAAGGCCTTGGCGAGCTCGGTCTTGCCGACACCGGTCGGTCCGGCGAAGATGAACGAGCCGGAGGGGCGGTTGGGGTCCTTCAGGCCGGCGCGGGTGCGCCGGATCGCCTGCGAGATCGCCTTGATCGCCTCGTCCTGGCCGATCACGCGCTTGTGCAGCTCGGCCTCCATGTGCATGAGGCGGCTGGACTCTTCCTCGGTCAGCTTGAACACCGGGATACCGGTGGAATTGGCCAGCACTTCGGCCACCAAGTCCTCGTCGACCTCGGCAATTTCATCCAGGTCGCCGGACTTCCAGGCGCGTTCCTTCTCCGCCCGTTCGTCCTGCAGTCTGCTCTCCTGGTCCCGGAGCGTGGCGGCACCCTCGAAGTCCTGGGCATCGATGGCCGATTCCTTTTGCTTCTTCAGCTGGGCAATGCGCTCGTCGATGTCCTTGAGCTCCGGCGGAGCGGTCATCCGGCGGATGCGCAGCCGGGCGCCGGCCTCGTCGATCAGGTCGATGGCCTTGTCCGGCAGGAAACGGTCGGAAATATAGCGGTGCGCCAGATGAGCGGCGGCATCCAGGGCGCCGTCGGTGATGGACACCCGGTGATGCGCCTCGTAGCGGTCACGCAGGCCCTTGAGGATCAGCACGGCGTGCTCCACGGACGGTTCCTCAACCTGGATTGGCTGGAACCGGCGCTCCAGCGCGGCGTCCTTCTCGATGTGCTTGCGGTACTCGTCCAGCGTGGTGGCACCGATGGTCTGCAGTTCGCCGCGGGCCAGCATTGGCTTGAGGATGGACGCGGCGTCGATAGCGCCCTCGGCCGCACCCGCCCCGACCAGCGTGTGGATCTCGTCGATGAACAGGATGATGTCGCCGCGGGTCCGGATTTCCTTCAGGACCTTCTTCAGCCGCTCCTCGAAGTCACCGCGGTAGCGGGAACCGGCGACCAGTGACCCCAGGTCCAGCGTGTAGAGCTGCTTGTCCTTGATGGTCTCGGGCACGTCGCCGCGGACAATGGCCTGGGCCAGGCCTTCAACCACGGCCGTCTTGCCGACGCCGGGCTCGCCGATCAGCACCGGATTGTTCTTGGTGCGGCGGGAAAGCACCTGCATGACGCGTTCCATCTCATGCTCGCGGCCGATCACCGGGTCGAGCTTGGATTCACGCGCGGCCTGGGTCAGGTTGCGGCCGAACTGGTCCAGCACGACGGACCCGGCAGGAGTACCCTCCTGCTGCTGGCCGGCGGTGACCGGCTCCTTGCCCTGGTAGCCGGAGAGCAGCTGGATGACCTGCTGGCGCACGCGGTTGAGGTCCGCGCCCAGCTTGACCAGCACCTGGGTGGCCACGCCTTCGCCTTCGCGGATCAGGCCCAGCAGGATGTGCTCGGTGCCGATGTAGTTGTGGCCAAGCTGGAGGGCTTCGCGCAGCGACAGCTCCAGGACCTTCTTGGCGCGCGGCGTGAACGGAATGTGACCGCTCGGAGCCTGCTGGCCCTGGCCGATGATTTCCTGCACCTGCTCACGAACGCCGTTCAGGGAGACGCCGAGGAACTCCAGTGCTTTGGCGGCAACGCCCTCACCCTCGTGGATCAAACCCAGGAGGATGTGTTCGGTGCCGATGTAGTTGTGGTTGAGCATGCGGGCTTCTTCTTGAGCCAGCACGACAACGCGACGGGCACGGTCGGTAAATCTCTCAAACATCTCGCACACTCCTAGCTACTGCGTACTTTGATGCTACGTGCCCGACTGCCTCTTGGGAGGTCTGTTCGCCCTAGGGGTAATGCCCTGCCGGAACAGCGCAAAACGGGGCGGACAGTTGACTGTCCGCCCCGCCGATCGATGTGCCCGTCAGGGAACGGGCCGCCCGTTATCCCCCGTGGGCGGCCTTGTAGGCCTCGATGATCTCAGACTGCACGCGACCGCGGTCGCTGACGTTGTAGCCGTTGTCCCGCGCCCAAGCCCGGATTGCCGAGGCATCCTGGCTGCGGGTGCTGCTGGCCGGCTTGCCGGCCCTTGCACCACGGGAAGGAATCTTCCGACCGGCGGAAATGTACGGCTTAAGAGCGTCGCGAAGGGCCGCGGCATTCGTTGAAGAAAGATCAATCTCGTAGCTGTTGGAATCCATGCTGAAGCGGATCGTTTCATCCGCCGTGCCACCATCCAGATCGTCAACCAGAATGATTTTTACTTCTTGCGCCACGGAAGGCTCCTTTAGTGAGTGGATCTATTTGGCCGGGATTACCAAGCCAAATTGATTATTGCGCACACTCCATTTGAAGGCAATACGGACAGATTAGTAAAAGTCGAGAGAATCCTGCATGGGCAATATCGGTTTGATGATAATGTAGCCCAAACCACATTAGCTGTAGTGCTTAAAGGAGAAACCCCAGACGATCGAAATCGTCCGGGGTTGTCCGCCTCTATTCGGTGCCGTCTTCGGCGCCGCGCCTATCGGCTTCACGCTCCGCCTCCGCCAATGCTTCGCGTTCTTTGCGGTCGGCATTGAATATGGCTTTCATCACGAAATAGAACAGGAGTCCGACGCCAAGCGACGGCGCGAGTACCCACAGATATTCCATGTTTAACCCACTTCCGGCTTCAGCAGCGGAAACAGAATGGTTTCCCTGATTCCGACTTGGGTGAAGAGCATCACCAACCGGTCAATGCCCAGCCCGATGCCACCCATCGGCGGGGCGCCGTATTCGAGGGCACGCAGGAAGTCTTCGTCCAACTGCATGGCCTCTTCGTCGCCGGCCGCTGCCAGGCGGGACTGCTCGGTCAGGCGTTCGCGCTGGATCACCGGATCAATCAGTTCGGAGAACGCTGTACCGCGTTCCATTCCGCCGATAATGAGATCCCACGCTTCAATCAGCCCCGGCTTATCCCGGTGGTTTCGCGCCAGCGGTTGCGCCGCGGGCGGATAATCGTAGACGAAGGTCGGCTGCAGCAGGGTGGGCTCGACGATTTCGCCGAACAACTCAACCACTGTTTTCTGGGTATCCCACTTGGGATCGATCTTCACGTCGTGCTCGTCGGCGATGTGGCGCAGCACATCGCCGCCGGTCTCCGGGGTGATTTCCCGGCCCACCGCCTCGGACAATCCCGGGTAGACCCCCAGCCAGCGCCATTCTCCATTAAGGTCGATGGTGCCCTGCGGGGTTTCAAGCACGCGGGTGCCCAAGCTGTCGGCCACATTAAGGATCATCTCCTTGATGCGGTCGGCCATCACGAACTGATCGGCATAGGCCTCGTAGCTTTCCAGCGTGGTGAATTCCGGGCTGTGCGTAGAGTCCACACCTTCATTGCGGAAAATCCGGCCGAGTTCAAAGACCCGGTCAATGCCGCCGACCACCGCACGCTTGAGGTAAAGCTCGGTGGCGATGCGCAGGGTCATGTCCTGGTTGAACGCATTCAGGTGCGTTTCGAAGGGGCGGGCCGTGGCGCCGCCGTGGATCAGCTGCAGCATGGGCGTCTCCACTTCCACATAACCGTGGGAGTGGAGGGTGTCCCTGATGGAACGGATCACGGCCGCCCGGGTGTACACCATCTGCCGGGCTTCGTCGCGGACCATCAGGTCCACGTAGCGCTGCCGCACGCGGGTCTCTTCGTTAAGGCCAGCATGGAGCACGGGCAGGGGTCGCAGCGCCTTGGAGGCCATCTGCCAGGTGTCGGCCATGACGGACAGCTCGCCGCGCTTGGAGCTAATGACTTCGCCGCGAATGAACACATGGTCGCCCAGGTCCACCAGCGCCTTCCAGTCCGCCAGCGCTTCCTCGCCGATGTTCGCCAGGCTCAGCATGGCCTGCAGCCGGGTGCCGTTGCCTTCCTGCAAGGTGGCAAAGCAAAGCTTTCCGGTGTTGCGGATGAAGACCACCCGCCCGGACACCCCGACGATGTCGCCGGTGGTTTCATCCGCCTCCAGGTGTCCGTACTTTTCACGCACCTCGGCCAGCGTGTGGGTCCGGTCCACACCCACCGGGTAGGCCTCCACACCGCGTTCCAGAAGTTTGGCGCGCTTGGCCATGCGCACGTGCATCTGCTCGGAGGCGTCTGCAGCCTCGGCTGCGGGATGTGGGGTGGGGGAATTTTCGCGGGTCACGGTAGTTAAGGGTACCGGTACCCGGGCCGGGCCAGCCAAACGCCCCTGGCTCAGTAGCCCAGCTGCACGTTGTCGATCAGCCGCACCGGACCGACCTTTGCCGCGACCAGCGCCAGGGCCTCGCCGGTGAACGGGGTTTCCCGGCAGTTGAAGGCCAGCGGCTCCAGGGTCGACGGGTCCACCACTTCCAGATAGTCCGGCCGCACCTGTGGCACGGAGTCGATCATGGCCAGGGCGCCGTCGATGTCCAGGGCTTCATGGCGGTCTGCCTGTCCGCGCAGGTACGCCAGGCTGCGTGACAGCACCAGCGCGGCCTCCCGCTCCGCTTCGGAGAGGAAACGGTTGCGGCTGGAGAGAGCCAGCCCATCGTCGTCGCGCACTATGGGCACCCCCACCACCTCCACCGGGAAGTTCAGGTCTGCCACCATCCGCTTGACCAGCACCAATTGCTGGGCGTCCTTCTGGCCGAAATACGTCCGGTAGTCCGCGTCAGCGGCCGGCAAACCGAGATGCAGCAGCTTGGCCACCACGGTGAGCGCTCCGTCGAAATGGCCGGGACGGGAGGCCCCTTCGAACTTCGCGCCGAGTTCCCCGGCGGTGATCCTGACCACCGGCGCACCGCCCGGGTAGACCTCGTCCACACCCGGCGCAAACACCACGTCCGCGCCGCACTCCGCCAGCAGGTCCAGATCGGCCTCGAGCGTGCGCGGGTACCGGTCCAGATCCTCCTGTTCCCCGAACTGCAGCGGATTCACAAAAATGGAAACCACGACGACGTCGCTCGTCTGCCGCGCGGCGCGCACCAGGGCGGCATGGCCGGCGTGCAGCGCACCCATGGTCAGTACCAGGCCCAGCGACGGCCGGCCACCGGCCCCGGCTGCTGCCAGGAGTCCGGTGGTGGCTTCCTTCAGTTCGGCTTGGGTTTCCACCAGCTGCGGACGGGTCACGGATTCTCCTCCGGATGTGTTTGGGCCAGGATGTCCAAAATTTCAGTGGCCTGAGCGTCTTTCAGCAGGCCCCGCTCCAGGGCGCGCTGGGCGGTGGCGCGGGCCAGCTCTTCGTAGGCTAGCCGGATGTCGGTGCTGCCCGAGTCCACTTCACGGCGCAGCAGCGCTTCGTGGTGGCTGCGGACCGTGCCGACGTCGCCGCGCGCCACCGGCCCGGTCAGTGCCGATTCACCCGAGGCCAGCGCGTTCTCCAGGGAGGCCCGCATCAGCGCGCTGAGCACCCGGTCCGGCTGCTCCACGCCGGCTTCGGCCAGCAGCTGGGCGGACTGCGCCGCAATAGTCACCAGATGGTTCGAGGCATGCGCCAAGGCCGCGTGGTAGAGCGTGCGGTCCCGCTCGGCGATGACCACCGGTTCGCCGCCCATCTCCACCACCAGCGCCTGCGCTATCGGCAGCACCGTGGCTTCGGCGGTCACCCCGAAACTGCAGTCGTTCAACCGGGCCAGGTCAAGGCTCATGCCGGTGAAGGTCATGGCGGGGTGGATGGCCAGCGGGATGGCTCCTTTCGCCCGTGCCGGCGCGAGCACGCCGGTGCCGAAGCGTCCGGAGGTGTGCACCACCAGTTGGCCAGGTTGCCAGGCCCCGGCCGTGGCAAGGCCGTCCACCAGTTCCGGCAGCGCATCATCCGGCACCGCCAGCAGGACCAGTTCGGCCCGTTCAACGATCTCCGGGATCTGCAGTACCGGCACGCCGGGCAGCAGGTTCTCCGCCCGCTCCTTGCTGTCCTCTGACACTGCGGAAACGCCGACGACGGCGTGCCCCACTCCGCGCAGCGCGGCGCCGAGGACGGCCCCGACCTTGCCGGCACCGATGACGCCGATGCCCAGCCGGCCGGGCCTAGTGCTGCCCGCCATGGCGGCTCTCCTGTTCCGGTTGGGGTCCGTTCTGCGGCCGTTGGTGTCCGTCCGGCTGGCCGGGACCGACTTTGCCGCCCGGGCGCTCGTTGGTTTCCTCAGATCCCGGCCCGCTGCTGAATTCGGGCCGGGGTTCGGCCGAGGATTCGGGCTGCGGTTCGGGGGCGAGTTCGAGCCGGGGTTCGGCCGAGGATTCGGGCTGGGGTTCGGGCGCGAATTCAGGCTGGGATTCGGGCGTGGAGTCGGGTCGGGCTTCAAGCCAGCGCTCGGGAAGACTGCGGCGCCTGGCGGCGGCGGCCCGGGCCGACTGCTCGTCGAAGAGCCGGCGGGCGGTATCCGCGTCGACCTGGTAGACCACCGGCGTGACCGGCCCGGCGGTGGTGTGCAGCCGCAGGTCGGCCACGTGCAGGCGCCGGGCCAACGGTCCTTGGTGCAGCGCGATGGATTGGGTTCGCTCGTGCGGCACCACGGCGAGGCTGCGCCACAGACGTCCGCTGCGGGCCAGCAACGCGGTGCCCGTCACGGCAAAACCGTTGCGCCGCCAGGTCAGCCAAGAGAGCCAGCGCACGCGCCGCGGCGAGGTGACAAAGCCGCCGTCGGAGGCACCGCCGTCGTCCTGGTCGGTGGCTGCGATCCCGTCCAAGCCCGCGGCGAAGACGGTGAACGGATCCTCGGTGCCCGGATCCGGGAGCACCAGGGCCAGCATCTGCATGACTTCCTGCTGCGTACCTACCGGCAACAACGTGGTGCGGGCCCCGGAATTCTCCGTGCTGACACCGTAGCCGGCCACGTTGACGCGCATCCGGTACCAGCCCTTGAACCGCCACAGCGGCGACTGCATGATTTCCACCGCCTGCACCCGGCCCGGCGGAACGGTTTGCGCCCGGGTCTCCAGCAGCCCGTAGCGCAGCCGGATGCCGTCCGGGGAGAGGGCGGCGCGGAAGTTGTAGCCGGTGCTGAAGGTTGACCAATAGCCGGCGGCCACACCGAACGCGGCGGGCAGCAGCAGAGCCGGGCCGAACGCGGCATCGAACACCAAGGTGGACAGCACCGCCGCGGCCAGCATGATGGCAAGGAACACCGTGGTGCCGGAGAGCAGAGCGGCGCCCACAATGCGGCTGCCCGGCACGGCCAGGATCTGCTGTTCGGGGGCCTCGGGAACCGGTTCCTGGGTATGGCCCGGCGCACTGGTCAGTCCGGCGGCCCGGGCCAGGATAGTGGCCCGAAGTTCCTGCGCCGAAGCCAGCGGAAGGTACGCGAGGCGCACGGCGGACTCGCCGGCGTCGGCCACCTCGAATTTGAGTTCGGCCAGGCCGAAGATCCGGGCCAGCAGGGGCTGGATGACGTCGATCGCCTGCACCCGGTCAAGCCGGGCCTGGCGGTGCTGGCGGAACAGCACGCCAGAGTTCACCCGGACGTGGTCGTCGGTCACTTGGTAACGGGTAAACCACCAGGACAGGAAGAACCCGGCCACCAGCAGCAGGACAACACCGGCCACGACCAGCACGGTCCAGACGGCGCGGCCGCCGGTAAGCCCCCAGAACTCCTCGCCGCGGAACACGGTCTCAAACCAGTCGCGGCCAAAGAAGTAGGCGATTGCCGCCAGCGCGATCCAGCCGCGCACCAGCGGCGAAATCGGATGCACCCGGTGCCAGGAGCCGGTGGTGTCCGGGGTGAGCGGCACGCCTTGGGAGGCCGGCACCACTTCGCCGGACGCATCCGGTCCCCGCCCGCGCAGCGGGTCCTGCCCGGTGCTGCCGGGAATGGTCATAGCCCGGCCAGCCTTGCCTGTCCGCGGTCGGAGAGTTGTTCGCGCAGCCGTGCGCCTTCGGCCGCCGGCACCCCCGGAATGCTGGCATTGGTTTGCGGGCTGGCGGTGTGCAGCTTCACCGAGCACAGGCCGAAGGCGCGCTGGAGCGGGCCCACGGCAACGTCCACGTACTGCATCCTGCCGTAGGGAACCACCATGACGCGCTGGAAAAACAGGCCGCGCCGGATCAGCAGGTCTTCGTCCCGTTCCGCGTAGCCGATGGCCCTGACCTGGCGCGGGATCAACAGTCCCATCCAGATCCGGATCACCAGGGTGCCCACGCTCAGCAGCCAGGCCAGCCAGGCCGGGAAATCGGGCCACACGCCGGCCAGCATCAGGACCAGCGGAACAGACAGCACGGCGAGTTCCACCACGGTGAGGATCGCCCAGCCGATCAGTTCCACGGTGATGTACTTGGGCGAGACCCGGATCCAGCTGACCCCTGCCGGATCGATCGCTTCGCTAGGCATACTCCCCCTCGCCTTGGGCCTCGGTTCCGTTGTTCTTGGCCACGTCGGTGTCTTCGGGCGGGAGCTTGCAGAAGCGCTCCACCACCAGCCCTATCACCACCATGATCAGGCCACCGCCCATCATAGCCAGCACGGACGGCAGCGCACCGAGGCCGGGCCGGTAGAGCAGCAGGACGAGCTGTTCCACCAGGATGCCGGCGTGCCAGCCGAAGATCAGCGAACCGGCATAGGCGCAGGCCTGGGCCAACACCAGCGTGCGCGCCGCCAGCACCGGATTCAGTTCCTTGTCCCGTTTGCCGTTGCGCCAGCGGCGCACCTTCAGGCCCAGCACCAGCGTGAAGACGGCGATGGCTGCCATCGTGACCAGCGAGGAGAGATGCAGGAACGGCACCGGCAGCCCGTTGCGCTCGGTGACCTGGTTGCCCAGCCATCCCAGCGCCGCGGTGACGACGGCGATGGTCGCCAGAGCGCGGTACCTGATGGTCCTCACGAAGCCCCCACTCCGCCGGACACTACTGACCAGCTTCGAACGGTTCGGCTTCGTAAGGCTCTACGCCGTCCAAGTCCCCGGCCGCCTTCGCCAGTTCGCCTACCGGTACGCCGTTGAGCGTGGCGTTCGAGTCCATCCACGCCCAGGGTGCCAGAACGAAGGCGCGTTCGTGTGCCCTCGGATGCGGGATGGTCAGGTCTTCGTCGTCCAGGGTCAGGTCGCCGTAGGTGATGATGTCCACGTCCAGTGTCCGCGGGCCCCAGCGCACTTCGCGCGTGCGGTGGTGCTTGTTCTCCACTGCCTGGCAATGGGCCAACAGCTGGTGCGGATCCAAGTCGGTCTCCACTTCCAGCACCATGTTCAGGTAATCCGGCTGATCCTCGGGACCGCCCACCGGCTTGGTCTGAACCACCGCTGATACTTCACGCAGCCGCACATGGGGGGTGTCCACCAGGTCCGCCACCGCGTGCGAGAGCGTGTCGCTGCGTTCGCCGAGGTTGCTGCCCAGCGCCAGGACAGCGCGCACGCTCATGGCTGCTCCCGGTAGATGCTGACCGTGACGTCGGAGAACTGTACCTGGATGGGCGCCTGGGGTTTGTGGACGGTGACCTCCACGGCCGCCACGGAGAAGGTGCGCAGCACGTGGTCCGCAATCCGTTCGGCCAGGGTTTCGATCAGCTGCAGCGCCTCGCCGGTGATGATTGCTTCCACCTGGTCCGCGAGCTCGGCGTAGTTGGCGGTCTTCGTCAGGTCGTCGCCGGCTGCCGCTGGCCGGATGTCCGTGTGCAAGGCCACGTCCACGATGAACCGCTGCCCGTCATGCCGCTCTTGTTCCAGCACGCCGTGGTAGCCCACGGCGGAAATGCCGGTGAGCTTGATGATGTCCGGGCGCGCCGGCTGTCCCGCCGCCATGGCCGCCCTACTTGGCCCAGGCGGCGGCGACCTTGACAGCGTCAAGGGTGGCACCGGCGTCGTGCACACGCACGCCCCAGGCGCCGTTGGCCGCGGCCAGTGCGGAGACCGCCAGCGTTGCCTCGTCGCGTTCCTTGGGCGCGGCAGCCTTGCCCGCAGAAGTCAGCAACGACCCGAGGAACCGCTTGCGTGAAGCACCGATCAGCAGTTTGTGTCCCAGCTGGGCGAACTGCCCGGTGGCGCGGAGCAGTTCCCAGTTATGTTCAGCGTTTTTGGAGAAGCCCAGGCCCGGATCGAGGATGATCTGCTCCGGCGCCACGCCGGCGGCAACGAACTTGTCGCGCAGGTCCGTCAGTTCCGCGAGGACCTCGGCCACCACGTCCTGGTAGTCCGCCTTCGGATCCGCATGGCGGGCGTCGCCGCGCCGGTGCATCAGGATGTAGGGGACCTTCCGCTCCGCCACCAGGGCTGGCATGTCAGGGTCGAAGGTCATGCCGGACACATCGTTGACTATGGCTGCGCCGGCATCCAGCGCCTTCGCGGCGGTCTCCACGTGCATGGTGTCCACGCTGATCAGGGCACCGGCCTTGGCCAGCGCCTCGATGACCGGCAGGATGCGCTGCTGCTCTTCGGCCGGGGTGATCGAATCAGCGTTCGGGCGGGTGGATTCCCCGCCCACGTCGATGATGTCGGCACCGCCGTACAGCAGCTTCAACCCGTAGGCGATCGCCGCTTCCCTGTTGGCGTGCTCACCGCCGTCGCTGAACGAATCCGGCGTCACGTTCAAAATGGCCATGACGATGGCACGGTCGGTGGGCAGGTCCGCAAACTTCTTTGGTTGGCGTGCCTTGCGCAGCACGGGCAGGGGCGAGGTTGCGGGCCCGGTTCCGGGGACTGCGGCGAGTGAATCCATCTAGTTCTACCGTCTCTATCTCTTCGCTATCGTCCAATAATCAGGCTCATGGCCTCGGCCCGGGTGGCCTGCTCGCGCAACTGGCCGCGCACGGCCGAGGTGACCGTCTTGGCCCCCGGCTTGCGCACCCCGCGCATGGACATGCACATGTGCTCGCATTCGACGACGACGATCGCACCCTTGGGTTCCAAGTACTTGACCAGCGCCTCCACGATCTGCGTGGTGAGCCGTTCCTGCACCTGCGGGCGGCGCGCGTAAATCTCCACCAGACGCGCCAGCTTGCTCAGCCCGGTCACTTTACCTTCATGCGACGGGATGTAGCCAATATGCGCGGTGCCGTGAAAGGGCACCAAATGGTGCTCGCAGGTCGAGTAGAACGGAATGTCCTTGACCAGCACCATTTCCTCGTGGTTGATGTCGAACGTGGTGCCGAGGATCTCGGCCGGATCCTGGTGTAATCCGGCAAACACCTCCGCGTACGAACGGGCAACCCGCTGGGGGGTTTCCTGCAGGCCTTCGCGGTCCGGATCTTCGCCAACGGCGATCAGGATCTCACGCACCGCCTTCTCGATCCGGGGCAGGTCGATCTGCGGGTCAAACTCCAGCTCCGCAACGACGTCATCGTATTCGGTCACGTATGCGATCCTAGCCGCTGGTGCCCAAAACGCCGCCGCGGCCGTCGTCCTCCGGCAGGTCTCCGCCGGCCGGATTCGGGTCCACGATCACCGCCGCATGGCTTTCTTCTTCCTGCTGGCCGTTGGCGGCAGCTTCACGCTCCCGCCGCGAGACAACCGGCGGGATGTCGTGGACCGGCCGGGTCTCCTTGGACAGCCACACGTCGCGCAGGTCGCGGCGACGCAGATCATGGAAAATTTCGGCGATCTCGCGCTGGTTCAGCGTTTCGCGCTCCAGCAAGGCCAGGGCCAGCCGGTCCAGCACGTCGCGGTTCTCGGTCAGGATCGCGTAGGCCTCGTCGTGGGCGTCGTCGATCAGCCGGCGAACTTCCTCGTCCACCACGAACGCCACGTGGTCGGAGTAGTTGCGTTCATGCGACATGTCACGTCCCAGGAACGGCTCGCCGCCGCCTTGGCCCAGCTTCACGGCACCCACGCGTTCGCTCATGCCGTACTGCGTGACCATCTGCCGCGCGGTGCCGGTGGCCTTCTCAATGTCGTTCGAGGCGCCGGTGGACGGATCGTGGAAGACGATCTCCTCGGCCACCCGGCCGCCCATGGCATAAGCCAACTGGTCCAGCAGCTCGTTGCGGGTGACGGAGTACTTGTCATCCTCCGGCACCACCATGGTGTAGCCCAGGGCCCGGCCGCGGGGCAGGATGGTGACCTTGGTGACCGGGGCGGAGTAGCGCAGCGCGGCCGCGACCAGCGCGTGGCCGCCTTCGTGGTACGCGGTGATCTTGCGCTCGTGCTCCTTCATCACGCGCGAGCGCTTCTGCGGGCCGGCCATCACCCGGTCGATGGCTTCGTCCAGTGCCCGGTCGTCGATCAGCTGGGCGTTGGAGCGAGCGGTCAGCAGCGCTGCTTCGTTGAGCACGTTGGCCAGGTCGGCGCCGGTGAATCCGGGCGCACGCTTGGCCAGCGACCGCAGGTCCACGCCGGGGGCCATCGGCTTGCCGGCCGCGTGCACCTGCAGGATCTGGTGGCGGCCTTCCAGGTCCGGGGCCTCCACGGAGATCTGCCGGTCGAAGCGGCCCGGGCGCAGCAGCGCCGGGTCCAGCACGTCGGGACGGTTGGTGGCGGCAATCAGGATGACGTTTGTCTTGACGTCGAAGCCGTCCATCTCCACCAGCAACTGGTTCAGCGTCTGCTCGCGTTCGTCGTTGCCGCCGCCCACGCCTGCGCCGCGGTGCCGGCCCACGGCGTCGATCTCGTCCACGAAGATGATGGCCGGCGCGTTGGCCTTGGCCTGCTCAAACAAGTCACGGACACGGGAGGCACCGACGCCCACGAACATCTCCACAAAGTCCGAACCGGAGATGGAGAAGAACGGTGCGCCGGCCTCGCCGGCCACGGCGCGGGCCAGCAGGGTCTTGCCGGTACCGGGAGGACCGTAGAGCAGCACGCCCTTGGGGATCTTGGCCCCCACGGCCTGGAATTTGGCCGGTTCGGAGAGGAACTCCTTGATCTCGTGCAGTTCCTCCACCGCCTCGTCCGCGCCGGCGACGTCGGCAAAGGTCACCTGGGGCATGTCCTTGGAGATCAGCTTGGCCTTGGACTTGCCGAACTGCATGACCTTGGAGCCGCCGCCCTGCATGCGCGAGAGCAGGAACCAGAAGATCAGGCCGATGATCAGGATGGGCAGGATCAGGCTGATGAAGCTCATGAACCAGTTGTTCTCCACCGGCTGGTCGGTGAAGTTGTCCACGCCGGAGGCGTTGATCGCGTCCACGATGTCCGGTCCGCGGTCGCGGCTGTAGAAGAAGGTGACCGATTTGCCCTTGTTGGCGCCGTCGATGACCAGATCGTCCCGCAGCGTCAGGTCGACGCTTTGCGCGCCGTCGTTAATCCGGGCTTGTTCCGCCTTCTTGTCCTGCAGCAGCGAAAGTCCCACGCTGGTATCGACCCGCGATGACTGCGGCCCGGCCAGGTTGGGTACGGCGATCAGGAGGATGACCAAGACCAGGACAATCCAGATGATTGGTCCCTTGAAAAGGTTCTTCAATTTCATGCGACTTGGGGGCTTGCGCCCGTCCCTCCTGCTTGTCCGCGCGTGATGGCAGCCCGGTGGGCTACTACAGCTATACACCGTCCGTCTTCATTCACGCTCGGCGGAGCCGATTAGTTCCCTCTCGGCGTAGCGTGGTGTTCGGAAGACGGCGCAGCGGTTATTCGTAAATGTGCGGCGCCAGCGTGCCGATGAAGTCCAGGTTGCGGTAACGCTCGGCGTAGTCCAGCCCGTAGCCCACGACGAATTCGTTGGGGATCTCGTAGCCGACGTACTTGACGTCGATCTCCACCTTGGCTGCATCTGGTTTGCGCAGCAGTGTGCAGATTTCCACACTGGCCGGACCGCGGGAAATCAGGTTGGTCTTCAGCCAGGACAGCGTCAGGCCGGAGTCTATGATGTCCTCCACGATGAGCACATGCTTGCCCATCAGGTCCGTCTCCAGGTCCTTCAAGATCCGCACTACGCCCGAGGACTGGGTGCCGGAGCCGTAGGAGGAGACAGCCATCCAGTCCATCTTAACGTGGCTGTGCAGGGCACGCGCCAGGTCTGCCATGACCATCACCGCGCCTTTGAGGACGCCGACGATCAGCAGATCGCGTCCTTCATAATCCTTATCGATTTGGGCAGCCAGCTCGGTAATGCGCTGCTGGATCTGCTCCTTGGTGTAGAGGACGTGCTTGAGGTCTGCCTGGACGTCGTTGGAATCCACCACTTGCTCCCGGGTCTAGCGGTCTGACTGACCGGGGCTGCGGCCAGTTGTTCTCAACACAAGATTGCCATAGCCGGTGCCATCTTGGGGAACCGTATTGGCAGCAGTCCGCCGGTAGACGCTGACGAATCCGGCCAACTGCACGGGACCGGCGGAACCTTGGCGGCGGAGCAGCGTTTCGGCCGCCTGCAGCCGTTCGTAGCTGGGATTCTCCCCACCCAATTCGGCGGCCGCCAAGGCGATCACGCGGTGCTTCATGGCGGCCGGAAGCCGTTCCATGCCGTCCCGCTGCAACTCCACTCCGTCCGGCGTCACCAGCCGCACCCGGCGGTATTCTTCGGCCGCCTGCGTCTGCAGGTATTCCGCGTCCGCGGCCAGGATCTGGGCCGAACGCCACAGTGCCTCCGCCACGCCGGGTCCCATTTCGTCCTCCAGGAACGGCATCACCCGGGTCCGGATCCGCGAGCGCATGAAGCGCGGATCCGTGTTGCTGGGGTCGTGCCAGGGCTGCAGTCCGGCCACGGCGCAGACTTCTTCGGTGTCCCGCCGGCGCAGCGCCAGGAACGGACGCAGGTACTGGCCACGCTTCACCGGCATGCCGGCCAGTGAGCGGGTGCCGGAACCGCGCCCGAGGCCCAGCAGCACCTGTTCGGCCTGGTCGTCCAGGGTGTGCCCCAGCAGTACTGCCGCCGCCCCGAGTTCCGCCGCCGCAGCATCCAGGGCTGCGTAGCGTGCCGTCCGCGCCGCGGCCTCCGGCCCCATCCCGGCGGATTCCACGCTCACGCGGCGCACCTGCACCGGCGCCAGGCCCAGCGATTCCAGCTGCAGCCGTGCCCCCTCGGCCACCTCGGCACTGCCAGCCTGCAATCCATGGTCGACGACGACGGCTCCCACCCGGTAGGGACGGACGCCGTTGCGCGCGGGCCGGTTGAAGAATTCCGCGGTGATGGCCAAGGCCAGCGAATCCGGCCCGCCGCTGCAGGCCACCAGCAACAGCGGGGCGTCGACGGAGTCCGCGGTGGCAGGCGCCGGCCCAAACTCTTCCAATGCCTGGCGCAGCTGGTGCCGGACGGCCCCCACCCGCGGGTGGAGCCGGGGCTTGCGCCGGTCCGCTGCCACACCGCTCATGCGCGGCTGAGGTCCATGCGGCTGATCCACAGGTCGGGATGGTGGATCTCTTCTTCGGTGGGCAGGTTTTCCGGGCGCTCCCACACCGCGTTAAAGCCTTCCATGCCGATTTGCCGGGTCACGGCACGGACGAACTTGGCACCGTCGGAGTATTGCCGTGCCTTGGCGTCCAGCCCCATCAGCCTGCGGATCCAGTTCTCCAGCGCGCTGCGGCTCTGGCCGCGGGCGTTGAATCGCTGGCGGATGGTCTTCACGGACGGAACAATCGAGGAGTCCACCGCGTCCATCACCACGTTGGCGTGGCCCTCCAGCAGGCTCATCACGGCCGTCAGGTGCGAGAACACCGCCTTCTCCTCCGGGCCCTGGATCAGTTCCAGGATGGAACCCTTGAGCGAAGAACCCGGCCCTGCGCCGTCGTCCTTGCCGCTGTCCCTGGTTGCGGCAACGGCGGCCTTGACGGCCTGCTGCAGCCGGTCGCCCAAGGTGTCCGCTTTTTCCACCAGTGACGACGAGAGTTCGCCGATCTGCTCCATCATGTGGTCGCGCAGCCAAGGCGCCGCAGCGAACTGCACCCGGTGCGTCTGCTCGTGCAGGCACACCCACATCCTGAAGTCGGACGGCACCACATTCAGTTCGCGTTCCACCGTCACGATGTTCGGCGCCACCAGCATCAACCGGCCGGCCGCGGGGCCGCCGGGCAGCAGCGAGCAGAACGGGTCGTACTGGCCCAGCACCTTGCTGGACAAGAAGGAGAGGATGGCGCCCATCTGGGTGCCGGTGACCGCGCTGCCAACGGCCGTGGTGGCGCTCTTGAGCTGGTCCGGGCGCTTCTCGGCGAGCGCGGTGAGGGCCGGGGCCAGCATGACTTCGAAGCTGCGGGCGTTGGCCTTTGACCAGGCCGCGCGGTCGATAATCAGCACCTCGGAATCGCGGAGGTCGCGGGCGGCATCCAGGCCGGTGATGCGGTGCACGTGGTCCACCGATTCCTCGGCAAGCCGCCGCAACTCTTCCACTGCGCCGCGGATTTCCGTGCCCTTCATCTTTGGGCCGGCAGGGGTCAGTTTTGCTGCGGTGGAGGCGGCCAGTTCCCAGTTGACCAGACGTGGGGGCGGGCCAGAGGAGGCGCCGGTTTCACTGGGGGCGGGTGTGCTGCTGTCCATGCGTCCCATCAGATCACATCACCGCCAAGCCGGTCACTACCGGCCCTTTCCCGGATCGGTGCCCGGTCAGCGGCAACCGCAGCCGGCCAGCACGCTGGCGGCCCGGTCGGCGGCCGTGCGGGCGGCGTCGATCGATCCGTTCAGCCCATTGGCCACAAAGGCGAAAACCAGGAGCCGTCCGTCCCTGCTGGCCACGTAGCCGCTGAGCGATGTGACCGAGTTCAGTGTGCCGGTCTTGGCGCGGACCAGGCCGGCGCCGCCTTTGTTGGCGTCCAGATACCGTCCGGACAGGGTGCCGGAGAGGCCGGCGATCGGCAGCGAACCGATTCCTGCCCGCAGGTCCGCATCCTGGGCAGTGGCGATCAAGGAAACCGCCGCGGCCAGCTGGGCGGGGCTGACCCGGTTCTTCATCGAGAGCCCGCTGGCATCGGCCAGCACCATGCCCTCCACCGGAATGCCCAGCCGTTCGGCCGCCTCCCGCACGGTCTCGGTGCCGCCGCCGAAGGAGCCTGGCTTTCCCATTGCTACGGCCGTGTTGCGTGCCAGGACCTCGGCGACGTAGTTGTCCGAGTGCTGCATCATGTAGGCCACCTGGTCGGCGACGGGGGCGGACTGCACCTCTGCCAGCACGGTCCCGTCCGCCGGTGCCGCATCGCGACCCAGCTTGGCCGCCACGGTCAGATCCTTGCCGGCTACCGCGCGGGCCAGCGCATCCCGGAAAGCGGCCCCGGCCGAACCGGCCGCATCGGCCACCAGGTCGCCGCCGCCGTCGGCCTGGGTGCGTCCGGCGTACAGTGCCAGCGGATAGACCGGCGCGATTTCTCCGTTCTGGACGTCGCCCGGATCCCAGGCGGCGCTGATGGTCGGCCCGGAGTAAAGCGAATCATCCACCACCACGGTCAGCTTTCCGGTGTACCCACTGGCGGTTAATTTCCCGGCGGCCTGGGCGGCGAGCGTTGCCAGCCCGGCTTCACCCCAGACTTCGCCGGGCCGTGATTCCCCGGCTCCCAGCAAAGAGTCGCCGCCGCCGACCAGGTACAGCACCCCCGGGTTGCTGCCGCGCTTGACCGCAGTGGTGAGCCGCCGGTCCGCTCCAAGCGATTCCAGCGCGGCGACGGCGGTGAGTGTTTTCAAGTTCGACGCCGGAATCACCGGGTCGGCGGCGGCCTTGTTGTACAGCACCTCGCCGCTGGTCGCATCGGTGACCGTCCCGGTAAAGCTGCCGGCGCCGTCGTACGCCAAAGCCTTGTCCAGCGCGGGCTTCAGCAGGGCCGGATCGGGCAGCGGCGCCGTGCCGCTCGGTCCGGCCGCCGGCGGATCCAGTTCGGTGGGCGGCAACTGCGCCGCCGGCGTGCTGATCACCGGCTCCGGCTGAGGCCACTCGATGGCCTGCGCCAGATTGAACCCAACCGGCACTGCCAGCGCGGCGAACACCACGGCCAGCAGCCCTGAGGTGAGCGCACGGAAGCCACGCCCCATGCTGCCCCTCCTGCGGATTGTGATTGTTGCTTGACGCCCGGCTCAACCCCGATGCCGGGGCGCGAAGGCAGGACCGATATCGTTAAGGGTAGTCGGCGGCGGCAACGGTTGTGCACCGGCGGCGCCGAAGCCAAAAGTCTGAACGTCCCCAGGAGCGAAGCCATGCAGCATGACGTCACCATCGAGATCCCCAAGGGATCCCGGGTCAAGTACGAAATCGACCACGAAACCCACCGCCTCCGCCTGGACCGGGTGCTGTTCACCTCCATGCAGT
Source organism: Arthrobacter sp. B0316-1-20 (assembly GCF_059091865.1). Taxonomy (NCBI): domain Bacteria; kingdom Bacillati; phylum Actinomycetota; class Actinomycetes; order Micrococcales; family Micrococcaceae; genus Arthrobacter; species Arthrobacter sp. B0316-1-20. Next base: position 30,644 of record NZ_JBNHHC010000011.1, read on the forward strand.
ACCCCACCCACTACGGCTACTTCGAGGACACGCTGGGCGAAGACGGCGATCCCCTGGACGCCATGGTCATGCTGCAGGACTTTGACCTGCTGCCGGGTGTGCTGGTTGAGTCCCGCCCCATCGCCGTCTTCAACATGACCGACGACGGCGGCGGCGACGCCAAGGTGCTGTGCGTTCCGGCCGACAAGCGCTTCGACCACATCCAGGAGCTCTCCGATGTCCCGGAGTTCCTGGTCAAGGAGATCGAGCATTTCTTCACCCGCTACAAGGACCTGGAGCCGGGCAAGTGGGTCAAGGCCGAGGGCTGGGCCGACCGCGCCGCTGCCGAAGCCGAGCTGGAAGCCTCGATCAAGCGCTATGCCGCGCAGGGCGAGGACTCGGCCGACGACGAGCCGCAGGGCCGCGACGTCTAGCTGACAACGACGGCGGTCCGGGCCTTGCAGGTCCGGGCCGCCTGCCGTTGCTGCCCAGCTGGTGCGCAGCGGACACGCCACCAACCGAAATCGGTTGTTCCCGACGTGGTGGAGGCAATACTGGTGCCATGTATGTGCTCACCATCAACCAGCGCGACTCCCGCGAGGTGGGCGACCTGGTGCCCGAGCTGATCAAGTCGCTGCGCCACCTGCCGGCGGCCATCCCCTTCCAGCGCTCCGTCGGCGACGAGGCCATCGGGGCGGTCGAGGAAGCATCGACGGCAATCGACGCGGCGCTGATCGCGCTGCGCAGCCGGCGCTGGCATGTGGGACTAGGCGTAGGTGAACTGCGGCTGCCGCTTCCGTCGGAGATGAAGGACGCCGAAGGGTACGGGCTGGTCTACGCGCGCCGCGCCGTGAACCGCGCGCAGAAAACCGGCGAACGCGTCCCGCTGGCCGTCGCCGGCCCCGACTCGGACGTCGCAGCCGAAACAGAAGCCGTGCTGCGGCTGCTCGGCCAGATCGTCGCCACCCGAACCGACGCGGAGTGGAAAGTCCTGGACCTGATGACGCCGGGGGCGCGTGGCCAGCAAAAGTTCATTGCCGAGGAGTTGGGCATTACCAGCCAGGCCGTGAGCAAGGCGGTGGTCCGGTCGCACTGGGTGGAGGAATGGGCCTGCCGTCCGGCAGCAGCGCGGCTGCTGGACCTGGTCTACGGGCCCCGCTCGCTGCCGGCAGCCGCGCTGCCCTACTGACGGGCGTGCACTGCAACAGATCTGCTGCGTTTAGACTCCGTGGGAGGATGCCGCCGACTTCCCGTCAGTGGCGTGGAACAAAGGAGTGCACAAATGGTCCCTGAAATCAACGTCTGGGCGGTCATCGTGGCCACCATTTCGACCATGATCGTCGGGTTCATCTGGTACACGCCGAAGGTCTTCGGCAACTACTGGATGAAGGTCGCCAAGGTGAGTCCCGGTGAAAGCAAGAACGCCGTGCGCCCGATCATCATCACCGTCATTGTCAGCTTCATCAGTGCCTGGGTGCTGGCGGGCTCGGCTGCCATTGCGCAGGACTTCTATGGCGGCAACTTCCTCTGGAACACCGTGCTGACCGCCGTGATTCTCTGGGCCGGCTTTACCGCAGCCCGGTTCGTCACCCATGACGCCTTCGAGGGACGGCCGGTCGGGCTCACCGTGCTGAACATCGTGCACGAACTGGTCACGTTCCTCGTCATGGCCCTGATTATCGGCCTCTTCGGGATCAGCGCAGCCTGACCTGCCGGTGAGAACCAGCGAGCCCCGGGCGCGGCGGCAGCCGGGGCTCGGGCTGGCCTGGATGGTTTAGTCCAGCAGGCTGCGCAGGATGCGCGCGGCGCCGTCTTCTTCCACCGTGCCGGTGACTTCGTGGGCGACGGCGATGACCTCTTCGGGCGCCTGTCCCATGGCCACACCGCGGGCTGCCCAGTCCAACATTTCAATGTCGTTGCGCCCGTCGCCCATCGCGACGGTGTGCGACGGCTCGATGTCCAGCTTCCGGCGCAGCGACTCCAGGGCACTGGCCTTGGTCACACCGTTGGCCGCGATGTCCAACCAGGCCGTCCAGCCGACTGAGTAAGTCACTCCCTTGAGCCCGGCGGTGTCGATGGCTGCCTTGAACTCTTCCGGAGTGTTCTCGGCGCTGGATACCACGACGCGCACGGCGGTGGATTCCAGCAGTGTTTCGAAGTCCACGCCCTTGGCTTCGATGCCAAAGCTGGCGTCCTGGAAGCGTTCGGTGGCCAGGAAGTTGCCTTCCTCGTCTTCCAGCGCGAACTTGGCGGTGGGCAGTTTCGACCGCATCACCCGCAGCGCGGGGCCGGGGTTGAACGTCACCCGGTCCTCCACCTCGTAGCCGTTGTCCAGCGAGGTGTCGATCCGCAGTGTGACGCCGCCGTTCGAGCAGACCGCGTACCCCTTGGTCAGGCCGATCAGCTCGATGATCGGCAGCGTTGCATTCAGCGACCGCCCGGTGGAGACGACCACTTCGTGGCCGGCGTCGACGACGGCGCGGGCCGCTTCGCGCACCGCATCGCTCATGTGGCCGTCGTGGTTGACCAAGGTGCCATCCACGTCCAAGGCCACCAGCTTGCGGGCCCCGTTCTCGACGAAATTGTCCCGCCTGGCCGCGCTGGACTGATCTGTCTTGTTTTCTGCTGCTATCCGCTGGTCGTCGATGCCAGCGTGAGCCTTATCAGCTGTAGTTGTCATCCATATAGTGAAGCATGAGATAGCTACGGACCGGTAGGGAGTTTTCTACCGGCGAATGACAGGCAGGTGAACGGATGGGAGACTGCAACGCGCAGCAGAGGCCCGGAGACAGGCTCCGGGAGCGGGTTTCAGCCGAGGACCGGCAGCACCTCCATGCCGCCCAGATAGGGCTGCAGGGCGGCCGGCACGTTCACTGAGCCATCGGCGTTCTGGTGGTGTTCCAAGATGGCCACGATCCAGCGCGTGGTGGCCAGGGTTCCGTTCAGCGTGGCGACCGCCCGGGTGCCCTTCCGCTCCCCCTCTGCCGAGACCTGGCGTTCGCGGATGTTCAGCCGGCGGGCCTGGAAGGTGGTGCAGTTGGAGGTGGAGGTCAATTCCCGGTAGGCCTGCTGGGTGGGCACCCAGGCTTCGCAGTCGAACTTGCGGGCCGCGCTCATGCCGAGATCTCCGGCGGCGGTATCGATCACCCGGTAGGGCAGTTCCACCTTCGCCAGCATTTCCTCTTCCCAGGCCAGCAGCCGTGCGTGCTCGTCGGCGGCTTCCTCGACCGGGCAGTAGATGAACATTTCCAGCTTGTTGAACTGGTGCACCCGAATGATGCCCCGGGTGTCCTTGCCGGCGGCACCGGCCTCCCGGCGGTAGCAGGAGCTCCATCCGGCATAGCGGGTCGGGCCGGCGGAGAGGTCAAGGATCTCGTCCGCGTGGTAGCCCGCCAACGCCACCTCCGAAGTACCCGTCAGGTACAGGTTGTCGCGCTCGAGGCGGTAGATCTCGTCGTCGTGCTCCACATCAAAGCCGGTGCCCTGCATCGTTTCCGGGCGGACCAGCGTGGGGGTGATCATCGGGATGAAGCCATTGGACACCGCCTGGTCCAGCGCCATGTTCATCAGCGCGATCTCCAGCCGGGCGCCCACCCCCTTGAGGAAGTAGAAGCGCGAGCCGGAGACCTTGGCCCCGCGCTCCATGTCGATGGCGCCGATCAATTCGCCGATGGCCAGATGGTCCCTGGGCTCGAAGCCGTCCGGTCCGAAATCACGGGGCTTGCCCACAGTCTTGACCACGTTGAAGTCGTCCTCGCCGCCGGCGGGAACACCTTCCTCGATCAGGTTGGGGATGCTGCGCAGCAGCGACTCCTGCTGGTTGTGGGCGGCATCCGATGCCGCCTGCGCCTCCTTGACCGATGCCGCCAACTCCTTGACCTGCGCCAGCAGTGCAGCCTTTTCCTCGCCCTTGGCCTGCGCCACCTTCTTGCCGAAGACATTCTGTTCGGCGCGCAGTCCCTCATACCGGTTGATCGCTTCACGGCGAGCCACGTCGGCGGCGATGACGGCATCGACGACGGACTCGTCGGCGCCCCGGGCGCGCTGCGAGGCACGGAAGATCTCTGGGTTGGCGCGAAGTTCGTTTACATCGATCACTTGCTAAGGGTACCGAAAAAGACGTTGCGCCCTCGATCTGCGGCGCCCGGCACCGGCAACTGTCCCGCAGGCTGCTTCGAGCCGGCGCTGGATATCCTAGGAGCACCATGCCTGCCGAATGGACACTCGCCCTCACCGTAGCCGCAGCGGCTGCCGCCTTGGTGGCGATGTGGCGGGGTGTCCGCCGGACCTCGCGGCGCCGCACGGAGGCAGCGCCCGTCGATCCGGTGCCGCCCCCTGCCTTGCCCGACCAGCGCGTGGTGTTCATCCTGAACCCGGTGAAGAACGGCGCGGCCGAGGCCCGCGTCCAGGTGGAAGCTGCCTGCGCAGCGGTCGGCTGGAGTCCTCCGCTGGTCTTGGAAACCACTCTGGACGACCCGGGCCATGGCCAGGCCAGGCGCGCTCTGGAGGAGGGCGCCGACGTCGTCATTGCCGGCGGCGGGGACGGCACCATCCGAGTGGTTGCCTCGGAATTGTCCGGCACCCAGGTGCCGATGGGAGTGCTGCCGCTTGGCACTGGCAACCTGCTGGCACGGAACCTGGGCCTTGAGCCTGGTGCCCTGCAGGCCAATATCAACGTCGCGCTGCACGGTGTCATCCGCGTGATCGATACTGCGGACATCACGCTGGAGAACGAGGCCACCGGAGCCCGCGTCCGGGACAGTTTCCTGGTGATCGCCGGCATCGGGGTGGATGCCGATGTGCTGGCCGACACCCGGGACGACCTCAAACGCCGGTTCGGCTGGGTGGCCTACTCCGAGGCCGGTGTCCGCCACCTTGCCGGGCGCCGCAAGCGGGTCATGGTCAGCATCGACGGTGGCCCGGCCCAACCGCGCAGGGTACGCAGCATCCTGCTGGCCAACTGCGGGAGATTGCCGGCGGGGATCGATTTCATACCCACCGCGGAAATCGACGACGGCGAACTGGACATCGTGGTGCTCAGCCCGCGCAGCGTGGTCGGCTGGCTCTGGATTGCCGCCAAGACCCTGGTGCGACACAGCGCACCGATTCCGGTGATCGAATACCATCGCGGCCGCACGGTTCGGATCACCGCGCACGAGCAGATGGGCACCCAGCTCGACGGCGACCACTCGGGGCCGGTCACGTCGCTGACCGTTGAGGTCAGGCCGCGGTCATTGGCCGTGCGCACTGAGTCGGTCCCGGCAGCCGACAGCGCCCGCTCCGCAACGTAGGACGGGGGCAGCCGCTGCCGGTGCCGGGTGATGGCAGGGAGTTTAGGTGTCGTCTCCGCCGGCGTTGAGCGGATCGTCACTGGCGTCACCCTGGTCGGTGTCGTGCAGCTCCTCGCCCGGAATGTCGATCGCCTGTTCGTCGGCTTCCAACGCCGGGAGGTCCGCGTCCGGCTGCTGCAGGTCTTCCTCGGCCGGAATCGGGAATTCACCGGCTGCCTGCTGATTGATCAACTGCTGCTCCTCGGCGAAGCGCAGGTCGTTTCCTTGGTCTCCGATGTCCCCCACGCGGCTTTCGCTGGAGGTCTGGGTCAGCGCCTCCTCCGGTGTCGGCTCGCCGTCGTGGTACTGGTCCCTATCGTTCTGCTGTGTCATGCTGCTCCGATCTTTGATCCCGAGGCCGGTTTTCCTCAGCATACTGACCATAACAACCCGGCGGATAGCCCGCCGCCGGCGATCAGCGGGCCTGCAGCAGTTTCCTGACCCAGCCATCGGCCTTTAGGAACGCTTCGTCCTGGTTGCTGCGCGGGACCGTGAGGCCGCGGCGGTCGGCCCGCGGATAGGAGCCAAGAAACCTCAGGCCTGGACTAAGCCGGTGCAACCCGCGCACCGCGTCGGCCACGCGCTCCTCGGCCAGATGCCCTTCCGCGTCCAGACTGAAAAAATAGTCGCCCAGAAACTGTCCGGTTGGCCGCGACTCGATCCGGCTCAGGTTCACGCCCCGGCTGGATAGCTGTTCCAGGATCGCGACCAGCGCCCCCGGATGGTCCTGCGGCAGCGGAACCACCAGGGTGGTTTTGTCCGCTCCGGTCGGCACCGGGAGGGCGCCCGGCCGACTGACCAGTATGAAACGGGTGACGGCGTCGGGAATGTCGCCGATGTCATCGGCAAGCACCTGCAGGCCTCGCTGCCGGGCCACCAGCGGCGAGCAGATCGCGGCCTGATGGCCGGCGCCCGGGTCCAGCAGCCCCACTCCCGCCGCCGCTGTCGAGGACGCAGGGAGATATTCCGCTTGCGGAATGTTTGCGCTGCACCACGTTCGGCACTGGGCCCAGGCATGCGGATGGGTTGAGACTACGGAGATCGCGTGGCGCTCCGTCCCGGGACGGACGGCCAACACAAACCGGATGGGCACCAACTGTTCGCCGATGATCTGGAGCGGCTCACCGCCGGCTATCGCGTCCAGCGTGGCGCTGACTCCGCCCTCGACCGAATTTTCGATCGGAACCATCGCTGCGCCGGCTTCGCCCGAGCGGACCGCATCCAGGGCGGCTTCGACATTGGCTGCCGGAATCCGGCGCACGTCTTCGGCCCCGGGGACCTGGAGGAGGGCAGCTTCGGTGAAAGTGCCCTCCGGCCCCAGGAAGGTATAGACGCTGGTCATTACTGGACCCGGGGCTCCTGCCCGTTCTCCGACACGATGGGCTTGCCCGCATCCAGCCAGGCACCCATGCCGCCGTGGATGTTCACCGCTGAATATCCGTTACCGTTCAGCCACTCCGTGGCCCGGAAGGAGCGGCCGCCGCTGCGGCACACCACATGCAGGTCCACATCCGGGTCCAGCTCCTCCAGCCGAAGGGGTAACTCGTTGAGCGGGATGTGCACCGCGCCGGCGATGTGCCCGGCTTCCCATTCATAGTCCTCGCGCACGTCCAGAATGGTGGCGTCGCCGCCTACACTGTTGACGTCCACGTTCTCGACATCGCTCATGGCAACCTCCGCAATGCGCGGCAGCCACTGCCGCCGCTGATGATTTCTTTAGCACGCGCCCCGGCAATTCGGCCGCATCACAAGCCTATAGTGGGATCGTCCGCTGCACCTTAATGAGACAGGGGTATCCATGGCCGCCGACCAGCCGACCATCCTGGCCACGTCCGGCGGAATCAAAGCCGGGGTCCGCAGCCGGATGGCGTTCAACCATCTGGTGCACCACGCCGTCGACCTGTCAGGGGCAACCGGGCGGGCGCCGCGGTTGACGCACGTGGGCACGGCAGGTGGCGACCAGCGCTGGTTCCAGGCCGAACTGGACGAGGCGGCCCGGACGGCCGGCTACAACCTGAGCCACCTCAACCTGTTCACCATGCCGAACGTGCCCGACATCGAGGAGCACCTGCTCGGCCAGGACGTGGTGTGGGTGGGCGGCGGTTCAGTGGCCAATCTGCTGGCCGTGTGGCGGGTCCACGGACTGGATTCCATCTTCCAGCGGGTGTGGCACGCCGGCGTGGTTCTGGCAGGCGTCTCCGCAGGCTCCATCTGCTGGTTCCGCGGCGGTACCACCGACTCCTTCGGCCCGGACCTGCGGCCGGTCACCAACGGTCTGGCGTTGCTGCCCTATGACAACGGCGTCCACTACGACTCCGAGCCACAACGCCGGCCGCTGGTGCACCGGCTGGTGGCAGACGGGATCCTGGGCGAAACCCATTGCACCGACGACGGCGTGGGACTGGTCTACCACGGCATCGAATTGACGGAGGCAGTCAGCGAGACCGAAGGCAAACTGGCCTACCGGGTGACCGCCCAGGCCGGCGACGGGCCGGAAGCCATCGCGGTGGAGGAACCGATCGACGCCCGTTTCCTCGGCTGAACCGGCCGGGTTGCACACAGCACGCCATAACAGGATTGGCCCGGACCGCGGCGCGGGGCTACGCTTACGGGCGATGACTGCATTGCACGACTTGACGGCCGTTGCCCAGCGCGACGCCGTGGCCCGCGGCGAGGTGTCGGCGCGGGAACTGACCGACCATTACCTGCGCCGGATCGATGCCCTGAATCCGCGGCTCGGCGCCTTCATTACGGTCTGTGCCGACCAGGCGCTCAAGCAGGCGCGTGCCGCGGACGACCACCAGGCCCGCGGCGGAACACTGGGCCGGCTGCACGGGCTCCCGCTGGCGTACAAGGACCTCAGCGATGTGGTCGGTCTTCCAACCACGCACGGCAGCGCCGCACTGGATCACCGGCCGGCGCTGGCAAACCACCCGCTGGTCGATGTCCTCGAATCCGCCGGCAGCATCACCCTGGGCAAGACCCAGGTACCGGAGTTCGGCCTGACCTCCTACAGCGAGAACCGCGTGGCGCCTCCGGCCCGCAACCCGCTGGATCCTGCGCTGAGCCCGGGCGGCTCCTCCGGCGGTAGCGCTGCCGCCGTCGCCGCGGGCATGCTGCCGTTCGCACCGGGCTCGGATGGCGGCGGCTCGGTGCGGATCCCCGCGGCCGCCACCGGGCTGGTGGGGCTCAAACCTGGACGCGGCCGGCTGCCCGCCGGCACCACCGGCGACGATGCCGGCCAGCTGGTGGTGGCAGGCCCTTTGGCCCGCACCGCAGCCGACGCGGGCCTGCTCATGGATGCCATGGCCGACGAACCACTGGCCCGGGCAGCCTCCGGCGGGGAACCGGATTTCCTCGGTGCCGCGCTCCGGGCCGAAGGCCGCTTCCGGATCGGCGTGAGCACCGACTCGCCGTTCGAGTCCGCCTACCCGCTCTGGCTGGAACCGGAAGCGCGCCAGGCGCTTGAGACGGCCATGGAGTTGCTCCAGGGGCTGGGTCACGATCTGGCGGACGCTGAGATCCGCTACGACAACCGCTACCCGGATGCCTTCGCCACGGTATGGACCTCCGGCCTGGCCCGGCTGGAACTGGAGGCCGGGCGCGAACATCAGCTCATGCCGCTCACCCGGGCCTTCCGGCGCCGGGCCGCGAAGCGCAAGCCCGAGGTGCTGGCGGAAGCTTTGTCCGTGCTGGCACGCTTCCAGGAGAACACCCGGGCGCAGTTCGGCCGCTACGACCTGATGCTCACTCCGGCGCTGGCCCAGACGCCGCGGCCGGTGGGCTGGTACACCTCCGCCGGCGCGGACGTGGACTACATGCGCCAATGCCAGTATTCGCCCTTCACGTCGCTGGTCAACGTGTGCGGCCTGCCCGCCGTTGCGGTGCCGGTCAGCACCACCGAGGAGGGCTTGTCCATGGGGGTCCAGCTGATTGGCCGGCCGGGCTCCGAGGCCGCGTTGCTGGCCGTTGCCGCCCAGCTGGAGAACGTGCGCTGACTCGCCGCAGAACCCTGCGCTGACCTGCGGAAATGCTGTAGCACCCGCGCCCCCGAGGGGCAAGGATATGACAACGCGTGTCGCTAAATGTCAGAATTGAACACCGTGAGCAATACCGTGCAGTCCGGGAATCCGCAGCCGGAACAAGCAATTAAGTCCAGCCAAACCGGCAAAACCTTCTTCGGGCATCCACGGATGCTGGCCAATCTTTTCTCCGTAGAACTCTGGGAGCGTTTCTCCTTCTACGGCATGCAGGGCATCCTGCTCTACTACATGTACTACTCGGTCGCCGAGGGCGGCCTGGGCATCGACGAAGGCATCGCCACCGGCCTGGTGGGCGCCTACGGCGGCGGCGTCTACCTCTCCTCCATCCTGGGCGCGTGGGTAGCCGACCGCATTCTGGGTTCCGAAAAGGTCCTCTTCTACACCGGCATCATGGTGATGCTGGGGCACATCGCGCTGGCCGTGCTTCCGGGCGGCGTCGGCTTGGCCGTCGGCCTGATCCTGGTGGCCATCGGCTCCGGCGGGCTGAAGGCCACCGCCAGCTCGCTGGTCGGTTCGCTGTACAGCCTGAAGGACGACCGCCGCGATGCCGGTTTCTCCATTTTCTACATGGGCGTGAACATCGGCGGCCTGTTCGGCCCGCTGCTCACCGGCCTGGCCCAGGTGCAGCTTGGCTTCCACTACGGCTTCGGCCTGGCCGCGCTGGGCATGGCGATCGGCCTGACCCAGTACGCGCTGACTCGCAAGAACCTCCCCGAGGCCTCGCACCACGTGGCCAATCCGCTGCCGCGCAGCAACTACGGCAAGGTCGTTGCCGTGGCCGTGGCCGCCGTCGTCGTTATGGTGCTGCTGGTGGCCTTCGGCTTGGTCACCGCTGAGAACCTTGCCCCGATCATGGCCTGGCTGGCGATCATTGCCGCCGTCGTGTACTTCGTGGTGATCCTTTCCAGCAAGCGGGTGGACGGCGTGGAGCGCAAGCGGGTGTACGCCTTCATCCCGCTGTTCATCGCGTCCGCCGCGTTCTGGGCGCTGTTCCAGCAGCAGTTCACCGTGGTGGCGCTGTATGCGGACAAGCAGCTGGACCGCTCGCTGGGCGGCTGGGAAATGCCGGCCAGCTGGGTGCAGTCCATCAACCCGGTGTTCATCATCATCTTCGCCGGCATCTTCGCCGCCGTGTGGACCAAGCTCGGCCCCAAGCAGCCCAGCTCGCCGATGAAGTTCGCCCTGGGCCTGGTGGTCATGGGCCTGGCGTTCCTGGCCTTCATTCCGCTGGCCGGCGGCGGCGCCAACTCCACCCCGCTGCTGGCGATGGTTGGCATCCTGTTCCTGTTCACCATGGCGGAACTGTTCCTCTCCCCCACCGGGTCCTCGGTCTCCACCAAGCTCGCCCCGAAGGCCTTCCAGACCCAGATGGTGGCGCTGTTCCTGCTTTCCATCTCGCTGGGCACCACACTGGCCGGCATCCTGGCCGGCTACTACGACCCGACGAATGAGGCCCCGTACTTCGGCTTCATCGGCGTGGTGGCGATCATCCTGGGTATCGGCCTGGCCGCGGCCGTGCCATCGCTGAAGAAGCTGATGGGTGGCATCCGCTAACACCGGATCATCACCACGACGGCGATGCCCGGGTGAGGATTGGCTCCTCACCCGGGCATCGCCGTCGTTCTCGGTGAATTTCGCGGCTATATGCTGCCGAGGACGCCGATGAAGAGCAGCAGGCACCAGATGCCGGTCACCGCATAACCCATGATCAATCCGGCCAGCGCGAGGCTGCGGCCGGCCGGTTCCTTGCCGAGGGCAATGTGGCCAAAGACGATGGCCAGGATCTGCGGGACGAACATGACGCCGAACGTCACCACGGAGACGATGCCCAGCACCAGCGCCGCAATGCTCAGGCCCTTCGGCTGAGCCTGCGGCGTGTAGTACATCGGCTGGTTGTAGTCAGGGCCGCCGTATGGCTGCTGGCCGGTATACGGCTGGGCGTCGGGGCCGGGCTGGTAGGCGTACGGATGGGGCGCATCGGGCAGCGACGGCGGCTGCGGCAGGGCCTGGCCGGCGTTCGGATCCGTGTACCAGCCCGGGTGCTTCGGATCGTTGAAAGGCGGCCTGTTCTCCGTGCCGGACATGCTCTGGATTCCCCCTGGGTTGTAGTTTTGCTGCTTCGCGCAGCCGCGGTGCGGGTGCCCTACCAGTCTAGGCGGGGCCCCGAATGTGCGGCTATCGCGGCGGATCCGCCGGAAAGCGCTACGGATCCTTGGGTTTTTTGGCATGCTTGATTCATGGCAAACCGTGCGGGCACCGTGGCCCTCCCCAGCGACCTTGTAGACCTGACCGCGCTGCGGGACGCCTACTTCGACATCAAGCCGGATCCGGCCGACCCGGCCCAGCGCGTGGCCTTCGGCACCTCCGGGCACCGCGGTTCCAGCCTGAAGGCCTCCTTCAACGAGGACCACATCGCCGCCATCACCCAGGCGATAGTGGAGTACCGCGCCGGCCAAGGGATCGCGGGCCCGCTGTTCGTCGGCAAGGACCCGCACTCGCTCTCTGATCCGGCCCAGGACACAGCCCTTGAGGTATTGGCCGGTAACGGCGTCACGGTACTGGTCGATTCCCGCACCGGCTGGACCCCGACGCCGGCTATCAGCCACGCCATCCTGACCCACAACGCCGCCCATCCCGACGCGCAGGGCGACGGGATCGTGATCACACCCTCGCATAATCCGCCCGGCGACGGTGGCTTCAAGTACAACCCGCCGCACGGCGGGCCCGCGGACTCGGATGCCACCGGCTGGATCGCCGCGCGCGCCAATGAGCTGCTGGAAGCAGGCCTGCGCGGGGTGAAGCGGATGACGCTGGGGCAGGCGCAGTTCTCCGGCGCGGTGGGGACCTACGATTTCCTGGGCGCGTACGTGGACGATCTGCCGCAGGTGCTGGATCTGGACGCCATTCGCGCCGCCGGCGTGCGGATCGGCGCGGACCCGATGGGCGGTGCTTCGGTGGATTACTGGGGCGCCATCGCCGAGCGGCACCGGCTGGACCTGACCGTCGTCAACCCGACGGTAGACCCGCAGTGGGCGTTCATGACGCTGGACTGGGACGAGAAGATCCGGATGGACTGCTCGTCGCCGTCGGCCATGGCCTCGCTGATCAACGCGGTGCGCGGCGGCGGCGCCGCCTTTGACGTTGCCACCGGGAACGACGCCGATGCGGACCGGCACGGGATTGTCACCCCTGACGCCGGGCTGATGAACCCGAACCACTACCTTGCCGTGGCCATCGACTACCTCTACACACACCGGCCGGATTGGCCGGCGGGGGCAGCGGTGGGCAAGACGCTGGTGTCCTCCTCAATGATCGACCGGGTGGCGGCCGGCCTGGGCCGGCGGCTGGTTGAGGTGCCAGTGGGCTTCAAATGGTTTGTGCCGGGGCTGCTCTCCGGCGAGGGCGTCTTCGGCGGCGAGGAATCTGCCGGGGCCTCTTTTGTCCGCTTCGACGGCAAGCCGTGGTCCACGGACAAGGACGGCATCCTGCTCGCACTGCTGGCTTCCGAGATCGCCGCAGTCACGGGTAAATCGCCGTCCGAACTCTACGGCGGGCTGACCGCGAAGTTCGGGTCGCCGTCGTACGCGCGCATCGACGCCGCCGCGACCCGGGAGCAGAAGGCCGCGCTGGCCAAACTCTCCGCGTCCGACGTGGCCGCGACGGAGCTGGCCGGCGAGCCGATCACCGCCAAGCTGACCGAAGCGCCGGGCAACGGCGCCGCCATCGGCGGGCTCAAGGTCACCACCGAAAACGCCTGGTTCGCGGCGCGGCCCTCCGGCACGGAGGACGTGTACAAGATCTATGCCGAATCCTTCCGCGGGCCGGACCATCTGGTGCAGGTGCAGGCCGAGGCCAAAGCGATTGTGGACGCCGTCATCGCCTGAGGGCGCTTGCAGGGTCACGGAGTTGCCGCGTCTTTGACTCGTCACGGCGGCGCGGCGCGGCTGCTGGAGCGGTAGGATGTCCTGCGGATATTTCCACTGACTCCCCCGACTCTTAAGAGGCCCACCATGAGCACGCCCGTGAAGTCATCCCCGTTCCGCTGGACGTTGCACGGCGACGGCAAGAACATTTCCGCGGGCACAGTGGTGGGGCCGCAGGAGCGGCTGACCTGGCCGCGCACCATCGGGATCGGCGCCCAGCACGTGGTCGCAATGTTCGGCGCCACCTTCCTGGTCCCGCTGTTGACCGGCTTCCCGCCGTCCACCACCTTGCTCTTCTCCGGTGTGGGCACCCTGCTGTTCCTGATCATCACGGCGGGGAGGGTCCCCAGCTACCTGGGCTCCAGCTTTGCGTTCATTGCCCCGATCAGCGCGGCGATGAACCAGCACGGCATGGGCGGAGCGCTCGGCGGCCTGATCATGGCCGGCGCCGTGCTCTTCCTGGTCGGCCTCATCGTGCACAGGGCCGGCACGCATTGGATCCACGTAGTGATGCCGCCGGTAGTGACCGGTGCCATCGTGGCGCTGATCGGCCTCAATCTGGCGCCAACGGCCAAGCGAAACTTCGACGAAGCACCCGTGACCGCACTGATCACGGTGGTGGCGATCCTGCTGGTGACCGTGTTGTTCCGCGGACTGCTCGGGCGGCTGTCCATCCTGATCGGCGTGCTGGTCGGTTATGTGGTGGCCGTCCTGCGGGGGGAAGTAGACTTTTCGGCCATCAGCCACGCCGACTGGTTAGGGCTGCCTGATTTCCACGCCCCGGAGTTCCATATCTCCGTGATCGGCCTGTTCGTTCCCGTGGTGCTGGTGCTGGTGGCAGAGAACATCGGCCATGTGAAGTCGGTATCGGCGATGACCGGACAGGATCTTGACCCGGTGACCGGCCGCGCACTGATGGCCGACGGCCTGGCCACCGTGCTGGCTGGCAGCGGCGGCGGCTCCGGCACCACCACCTACGCCGAAAACATCGGCGTGATGGCAGCCTCCAAGGTCTACTCCACCGCCGCTTACTGGGTGGCCGGCATCGTCGCCATCCTGCTCAGCCTGCTCCCGAAGTTCGGCGCCGCGATCGCCACGGTTCCGGTCGGGGTCCTGGGCGGTGCCGGCGTGGTGCTCTACGGCATGATCGGAATCCTCGGCGTGCGGATCTGGGTTCAGAACCGGGTGAACTTCGCCAACCCGATCAACCTGGCAGTGGCCGGCGTTTCACTGGTGGTCGGCATTGCCAACTTCACCTGGACGGTTGGCGAACTGACGTTCGAAGGGATTGCGCTGGGCACCGCGGCCGCACTGATCATCTTCCACGGCATGAGCGCGGTGGCCCGTTGGCGGGGCACCGAACCGGTGGACGCTGCCGAAGACGAGGGTGTCAAACCGTCCAAGCTCGGCTGACCGCCCGGGTCCCTGCTCGGCGGACACCTTCGGCCATGCCGCGCGGCCAACTCCTGGCGCTGACATGCCCCCGCATCCTTTGGACCTAGACCGCGGGGTGGCCCACCGCTAGCGTTGCAGGCATCCTCGGGGTATCAGCCCCGGATACGTCCGCAAGGAGGAAGCATGGCCAACCACGTTTACAACGTCACGGAGATTGTCGGAACGTCGCCGGATGGGATCGACGCCGCCGTCTCCAACGCCATAGCCGAAGCATCCAAGACGTTGCGAAATCTCGACTGGTTCGAGGTGAAATCCGTCCGCGGCCACCTCAACGAGGGCAAGGTCGCTGACTGGCAGGTGACCATCAAGCTCGGCTTCCGGCACGAAAGCTAACCGCGGGCCTCGACAAGGGCTTCCGGCTGCCACCGTGTAAGATCCCGCTCTTTCGTTGCGGCGCCGGCTGTCCCATGGCCGGCGGGGGTGCACCGTCACCGGAACGCTTTCGTACCCACGGATGATGGGATGGACGCGCCGCACAAATTCTCCCGCCGGCTCGAAGGTCTCGACGCGGGCCATGAGCCGGAGGGGATGACGACGTCATAGTCGACGTCGTCGGTGGTTACACGGAAGAAGCCCTGAATCGGTGACTCGAGCCGGATAAATTCCTCAAACCCGCTGGAATTGAGTTCCGGATGCCGCTAGAGGTCATCCAGACGTCAGGGCGCTCGGCGAAGTGGGCGAGCAGCCTCGACTGCGCGTTGACGCTGGTGTCCCTACCCGCAACCAGATAGCCGTTCGTCAGCCAGACGCCGTCTTGGTGATCGATTGTGCCTCGGGGAGGCCTATCAAGTCCGCGACGACGCTGGCCGGAAACTGCTGGGCGATCTCGGTGACCGCGTCGAAAGTGCCCTTTTCGACCACCTCGCCGACGAGCTGGTCGGCCTGGGCGAAGATCCTCCTCCCGAAGCGCAGCAATGGCGCGCGAGACGTCTTGGCGGAAGCACGGAACGCAAAATTTTGTGCATCTCGGGGTCTGACTTGGTCGCGTTCCTGACGTCACGCGGACTGCCGACGTAAGCGGGAGCCAAGCCGAGGCCCCGGACGCGCGGAAAAGTCGCACAACATTATGTCCATTCTGTTGACTATGTAGTCACCTGTGTGCCACGCTGTCGTCCAACCGCTGGCGGCCCCCCGCCCGGCGAACCAGACCAGGGAACCTTTTGTCGCGACGTTGCGGCATCCCGCCGCCCCTCGCACCACGGATCTCACGCTCCACGCGAGGGCGCAGCCGGATTCGCGACGAGCCGCATCGTCGAGGAGGACGGACATGCCGAGCGCATCCGGCGCACCACCAACAGGCATCGACATCTTCGACCCAACGGGCGATCCGTCGCTCTTGCGGGAGCTGCGGGCCACGGGTCCTGCGGTATACGTTGAAGAGCACGGCTTCTGGGTGCTCACGCGCTACGAAGAAGTACGGGCGGCGGCCATCGATTGGAAAACTTACTCTTCGGCGGAGGGCGTGGCCCTGTTGGACGCGTCCAATGACGCCATCCGCGGGGCGATCATTGCCACCGACCCGCCAGAGCACGACGTGATCCGCGGGGTGCTGGCTTCGCAAACGTCCCCGCGCGCCATTGCCAAGTTGCGCCACCGGATTGCCAGCGAAATAGATGCCATCACCGAAGAAGTGGTCGGCCGAGGCGCTTTCGACGGTGTGGTGGATTTGGCCCGGGCCATTCCCGCCCGCATTGTCGGCGACCTGATCGGGATTCCGGACCAGCCCCGGGACCACTTGTTCGCAGGCTCGGACGCGGTTAACCGTACTTTTGGCCCGGCCGATGCCCGTCTGGAAGCCGACATGCCGACCGTCTTCTCGTTCCTTGACTGGATCGCGTCGATATCAAACCGCTCGAGCCTCCGGCCGGGCAGCTGGGGTGCGGCAGTTCTTGACGCAGTCGATGCGGGTGTCCTCACCGAGCACAGTGCGCAGCTTCAACTGAATGCTTTGTTGGTTGCCGGCCTGGACACGACCGCCAACGCCCTGGGCGCCCTGCTCCGCGTCATGGCCGAAGAGCCGCGCCTCTGGGATGCCCTGAAAGCGGATCCATCCTTAAGTGCTCCCCTGTTCGAGGAGACCTTGCGGATGTGGTCACCCGTGCGGGGATTCTTCAGGCTCACTACGCGCGACGTGCAGGTCGGCCAGGCCTCCATCCCGGCAGGCTCGCGTGTGTTCCTCCACTTCCAGAGTGCCAACCGGGATGAGCGGCATTTTGCCGATCCCGACGTCTTCGACATATCGCGCAACCCCGTCGACCATCTGTCGTTCGGCTATGGCGTGCACGGGTGCGTCGGCCAGGCCGTGGCGCGAATGGAAGCGCAAAGCGTCATCGCCTCGTTGCTGCGGCGCGTCGATAGGTTCGAGCTCACTGGCACCCCCGAGCAGCGTGAACACCCACTGATCAACGGCCTGGCGCATCTGCCGCTTCAGGCGCACTTGATTTCATGAGTGCGCCGTCCAGTCATCCCCTTGGGGAGAAAAGAAAAGAGGGAATGAAAACCATGAAGAAACGAATCACCAACCTGCTGCGCGGGCTGGTCGTGGCTACGGCCGCGGTCTCGCTCGCAGCTTGCGGCGCCGGTTCGGATGCGGCACCGGCCGCGTCCGGTCCGGCCGAAGAACTTTCACCCGCGGCACAGGCAGCCCAAGAGATCGTCGACACCATTTCGCAGCCCGTGGGGGAGTTCACCGCCCCCGGACCTGCGCTCGAAAACACCAGCGACCTGTCGGGCAAGACGGTCTACTACGTCGCTGCAACCTTGTCGGTGCCCATGTTCACCGTCATCGCCGACGCGCTGGAGGAGGCACTCGGGGAGGCCGGCGTGTCCCTCCAAGTGTGCGATGGCAAGGCCAACCCCCAGTCCATCGCTACGTGCATCGACCAGGCCGTCCAAGCTGACGCTGGGGCCGTGATTTCCGGATCCGTTCCCTACGAACTCGCCAGCGTGGCGTTTGACTCGGTCACCAAGGCAGGCATCCCCCTGCTGTACACCCAGGTTGCTCCGGCCGGGCCGGGCGACCCGAAGCAGGTAGGCTACCTGTCGCCGGACAACATCGAAATGCAGGCCTGGATGGCCAACTGGGTCATTGCCGACTCCAACGCCAAGGCGGATGTCCTTGCGGTAGGCCTGTCCGACACCCCGGCGACCAAGCTGTGGATGGAGCAGGGTGCACTCGCGACCTACAAGGAGAAGTGCGCCGACTGCAAGGTGACTTTCCAGGAGATCAACACCGGGCAGATGGACAAGCTGCCGAGCCAGATCAGCAGCGCCTTGGTGGCCAATCCCGGCATCACCCATATCCATGCCTTGGCGGACAGCCTGGTGCAGCCGATCCAGCAGGGTCTGCAGTCGGCAGGCATCAGCCCGGATGACATCAAGGTGATCAGCATGGAGGGTTCGCTCGCAGTCATGCAGCTGCTGGCGGACGGCCGCTTCATGAACGCTGAAGTGGGCACCAACCTGCAGGCGTTGGGATGGTATTCCGCTGACCAAACGCTGCGGATGATGAGCGGCCAGCCCAGCGTGCAGAACCTGAAGTTCCCCTACCGCATGTTGTTCAATCAGGAAGCCACCAAGGAGCTGACACTGACGCCGGAGGCCGAAGCCTCGGGCGAATGGTACGGCGACGCTTCCTTCCGCGAGGGCTTCACCAAGCTCTGGGGACTGGACTGACCAATCCGATGGGCGGCGGTTGTCGCAGTTCCGACTAACACCGCCCGACTGATGGCGGGTGTCCTGCAGGTACGAAAGTGCTGCGGGGCACCCGCCATTTTCGCGTTATCTTCGAAGCAACGCGGGCCGAGCTGCCATGGACGCGCCCCGGCTCCGTCGCGAGCGACAAGGTTGGCGGCCCTTCTCAGTCCGCTGCCCGCACAGTTAGCGGCCCACGGCCGGTCCGGTGTCCCACAGGCGGTCCGGGCATCCCGCAGCCGGTCCGGCGTTTCGCAGGATGACCCGGGCAGCAGGACCCTTAAATGCCGCGGCCTGCCCCTACCGGGCAGGCCGCGGCTTCCGCGTCTACGAGAGGAGTCAGCCGCGGACCCTGCGCTGCAGGAGGAACGAAATGGTGACGGCTGCGACTAGGGCAACACCGAAGAAGACTTCGGTGACCCAGCCGGTGAGCCGGAGCAACTGCAGGCCGAACACACCGGTGAGCAGGAAGTACGCAGCAATCAACGTACCCAGCGGATTGAACCGACCAGGAACAACCGCGACAGTACCCAAGAAGACGGCCGCAAACGTGGGCATCAGCATCGTCGTCGCTGTGCCGGGATTGAAGCCGCCAAGGCCGGTGGAAATGACCACACCCGCAAAACCACAGAGCAATGCGGAGGACAGATAGGCTCCGGTGCGGACCCGGGAGACGGACACACCCGCGAGCCGGGCCACCGAGCGGTTGGCGCCAACGAACAACATGTGTCGGCCCAGCGGTGTCGCGCTCATCACATAGGTGACCGCCACCGCCAGCACCAGGCCGTACCAGAACACCAAGGGGAGGCCGAGGAACCGGCCCAGCGCCAGGCCCGACAGTGCCGGGTCCATCCCGCTGACCGTCGTCTCCCCCGACAAAAGGAACGCGAGTCCGCCGGCCACGCTGGAGACGCCGAGGGTCACCACGACGGAGTTGATTCCCACACCGACAATCAGCCCGGCATTGATGGCCCCGAAGGCCAAAGCGACGACGAGGGCGGCCAAGGCCGCGAGCGGATACGGCCAGCCGTACAGCACCACCAGGGCGGGGACGGTGACTGCCGCGATTCCGAAGATCCCCGCGAAGGACAAGTCGAACTCGCCCACCGCCATGGTGATGACGACGGCCAGGCCCAAAAAGATCAGGGGTGTTTGCTGTCCTAGGACCGCCCGCAGCGCACTCACGACGCTGACGTCGCCGGGCACCGCGATGATGAGCACGATGATCATCAGCAGCCAGAGCAACACCAGGCTGTAGCGCTGCAGCACAATGGCCCAGAACCTGCGGAGCCGGGCGGGTTCCGGTCGGGCTTGGACTGGCGTAGTCGTTGTGGCACTCACTCGAGTCCTCCATCGTTAGCGCCGAATACTGCGGCGAGAATGTCTTTAGCTGTAAACGGGCGAACCAACTCCACGGCCATTTCCCCCTCGTTCAGTACAAGGACGCGGTCGCACACGGACACCAGGTCGTCCGGTTCGCTGCTGCACAGGACGACGGCGGCGCCGTCGACGGCCGCTTGCCTGGTGGCACGCAACACCGAGCCGCGCGCGCCAACGTCTACCGCCTGCGTCGGGTCATCCAGTACTAGAAGGCTTGGTCCGCCCAGCAGCCACTTGCCCATCAGTACCTTTTGCTGGTTGCCGCCGCTGAGGGTGGCAACCACTGCGCGCGGATCATGAGGGCGCACGTCGAAGCCGGCAAGAACAGCGTTTGTTTCGGACCGCTGCCACCGTCCACCCGACCACCAGGGACTCCCCTTCATCTTGAGATGCGGGATGGTCACGTTCTCCTCGACGGTGAGCTCGGTCGCGAGGCCCTCACCGTGACGGTCCTGCGGGATGTAGGCGATGCCCGCGCGCAAGGCAGTCGACGGGGAAGATGAACCCAGATCGAGCGTCTTTCCATCGACCACTGCCTGCCCCTGGCCGCGGATGGCACCACCGATCAGGGGGGCCAGGCTGGACAGACCGGAGTCGACAGTGCCAGTGAAGCCGACCACCTCGCCGCGCCTTACCTGGGCGCTCACGTCCCGGATACGTCCGCCGCTGATGTTTCGCAATTCAACACCGCCGTCACCGACTGTGGCGGACATCGAACTCGCGTAATCGTCAAGCTCGCCATTGTGGCCCAAAACCAGGCGGGTGAGCGCTGCCTCGTCGAGTTCAGCCGTTGGCACGCCCATCTCCACCACGTTGCCGTTGCGCAGAGCCGAGACCCGGTCGGCGATCCGCAGCACTTCCCTGAGGTCGTGGCTGACGATCAGCACGGCGGTACCTTGGTCTGCGAGCAGCCGGATCATTCCGTAGAAGTCGTCTAGTGCCTCGTGCGGAATGGCGCGGGACGACTCGTCGAAGACAACTACGCCGCTGCCAGGTGTGCGCTCTTGGAGCGCACGTGCAACGGCGACGGCGACGCGTTGGCTCGGCTTGAGCGTGGCGACCTTAGCATGCGGATCTATCTGGACGCCTAGGAAGTCGAAGGCTTCCTGTACTGCCTGAGTATCCCGGGCCTTATCGATCCAACCCGTGAACGGCCGGGTCGCATGCCGCCCAACGCGGACGTTCTCACTCACGCTGAGGTCGTTCACTAGGCCAAGGTCCTGATGCACAAAGGCAAGGCCTTCCTCATGCAGCCCACCGGGGTTAACCGGAGTGCCGATGCGGTGACCGTCGACAAAAACTTCCCCGCCTGGGTCTGCGCGGTAGACGCCGCTGATGAGCTTGATGAGCGTCGATTTTCCGGAACCGTTCTGGCCAACGAGCGCGTGCACCTCTCCCGGCTCGATGACCAGATGGGCGTCGTTGAGGACGGTTACTCCCGCGAACGTTTTCGACAACCCGCGCACTTCGAGTCGTGCTGGTAGCCCGCCCGTCGTCATGCGAGCCGGAGGGCTGCCACGGGGCAAACTCGGACGGCAGCCTTAGCTGCTTCGAGGTTTGCAGCGTCAACGTCTTCAACGTCTACGACCAGTTCCCCCTCGTCATCGAGGTGCATCAGCTGAGGGGCTGCCTCTTCACACAGCCCATGCCCCTCGCACCGGGGCCAGTCAACAACGATCTTCATCTTGAGCCTCCTCGCGGCCGCGCTGCCGCACCGTTCCACCGCAGCCAGACGGCTGTGTGATCCTGCTTACACTCAGAATACACACTGTCGTGTGAAAACTCACAGAGTAAAGCCATGCTGCGGAGACGACTTGGAAACGACCTCTGAGGTGTTCTTGTATCGTCAACATCCACCACGTGCTTGAAACGGGTTCAGGCACGACTACCGCAGGGAGCAGCGATGGATGCAGGAATACTCTGGCCGATCAAGACGAGCCTGACGGCCTACATCGAGTCCCTCGACGACGGCAATATCGAGGTCACCGAACCCGCAGCCAGGCGTCCGGAGGGTTTCTGGTTTCCCCTGCGGGATACCGGAGCCACGACCGAACCGGGCTGCAGCATGGCATTCGCCGGCTCCGTCCGGTTGACCGGCCACTGGGGCATGCTCGACGTCGAGTTCCGGGACCCCCGCCTGGACTTCGATGATGCTGGCGCAGTCCTGCTTGTCCGCGAACGCGGGGGCGTCAGGCAGGACCGGTTCGTGGCCATCGCCCGCCTGACCCGCCAACCTGAAACAGTGGCAGCCGCAGCCGATTTCTCGGCGGCTCTCACCGGCGAAGGCGCCTTCCTGCTCGGCGGGCAGTACCCAGCAGGAACGACACTGAGCCCGTTGCGACTGAACCTCACACCACCCAATTCCCGACCGCTGTGAATGCACGCCCCGCATGCGTCCAATTCAAAACATTCATTTGTCTTATGCGAGCTGACACCGTTGGATAGCCATAGTGGTGCCGGACACATGGAGTCAGCTGACTCCGTCCGGCCCACGGCCCAATGCCCGAACCCCGCAGAAGCGCGTGCCGCTGCCTGCGGCCCTTACAGATGCGAGGTGCCACGGAATGGTTGCAGTGCAGCAGACGTCCGACATCGACCTTTGGTCCGACGAAGTATTGCTCGATCCCCACCCGGCCTTCACGGAACTCCGCGAACAGGCAGCAGCCGTCCGGCTGGAAAAGAACGACGTGTGGGTATTGACCCGATACCAGGAGATCCGTGAAGCCCTCGGCAACTGGGAGGCCTTCTCGTCGACGGCGGTGGCGTTCAATCCGGACATGAACGGCGCCTTGGTCGGCACCAGCTTGGCCACGGATCCGCCAAAGCACGAGGCTCTGCGGAGCGCCCTCACAGAGAACCTCACCCCCCGCGCACTGCGCAAGCTGAAGGCCAGCATCGACCAGAAGGCCGATGATCTGGTGGCCGGCGTGGTGGAACGGGGCTCGTTCGACGCCATTAGCGACCTCGCCCGCGAACTGCCGCTTCAGGTAGTGCTGGACCTCATTGGTGTGCAGGGCGACGTCCGCAACAAGATCCTTGACTGGGGGGCTGCGGCCTTCAATGTGCTCGGTCCGATGAACGAACGTACCGCACAGAACTTCCCGCTGGCCGGGGAACTGTTCCACTGGGCCACCACGCTTCAGCGCGAGGAACTCGTTGAGGGCAGCATGGGCCGGGCCATTTTCGACGCCGGGCACCGCGGCGAGATTCCCGCTGCGAACTGCGGCAAGATCGTGCACCAATACGTGGCAGCCGGCCTGGATACGACCATCGCCTCGATCGGCAACGCCATCGCAGCCTTCGGCGCTAACCCCGACCAATATGAACTGCTCCGGCAGGACGCCTCGCTCATTCCGGCTGCTTTCAACGAAACGCTCCGCTATGAGGCGCTGATGCACGCCCAAGGCCGCGGCACCACGCGGGACGTCGACGTCGACGGCACCATCATCCCGGCTGGCTCCCAGGTTGCCCTCCTCTTCTACGCCGGCAACCGGGACCCCCGCCATTACGAGGACCCCGACACCTTCCGGGTGGAACGCAACCCAATTGACCACCTGTCTTTCGGCTACGGGATCCACGGCTGTGCCGGACAGGGCTTGGCCCGGCTCGAGGCCTACGCTGTGCTGGACGCACTCCGCCGCCGGGTCAAGTCGTTCACTGTCGGCGAGGGCGTGCGGAAGATCAACAACTCCAGCCGCGGTCTGGACAGCCTGCCCGTGCTTGAGGTGGTTCCCGCCTGAGCCGTCCCGGCCGCATCTGATCCTTCGCGAACATCTCCACGCACATGGTCACGCCCGCACCCTCAGTCAGGCATTGCAGCCGGCCAGGGTGCGGGCGTCTCTTTGCCCGCCGGGCCTCTGGGGGAAAGGTTATATGATGGAATCCTAAAGTAGTGAACTCCTGAAGGAACCTTGTGGACCGTTTTCCCGCCGCCGATGCCCCGTTGTATGAAGTCAAAGCGAATCTGTTCAAAGGACTTTCGCACCCGGTAAGGATCCGGGTGCTGGAACTGCTCGCGGATTCCCCTGAAGTGACCGTGACGGAACTGATGCACGGCACGAACCAGGAAGCGTCGAATCTGTCCCAGCATCTGGCGGTGCTGCGGCGGCACAACCTGGTGCTGGCACAGCGGCGCGGCGTGCAGGTCTTCTACCGCTTGGCCTATCCGCAAGTGGCCGACCTGCTGACCGTTGCACGCAGCCTGCTGCAGCAGCTCCTGCACACCGCCACGCAGCAGCTCGCCGGCTTCAGCCCGCCGGCCGGCGAGGCTTCCCCGTCGACGGCAGGAGCCGCCGCCGAAGAGGCGTCGTTACGGTGAAGGCCTTGAAGGGAGCCGCTGCGCTGCTGCCCGGCGCCGCCGATTACACCCAGCTTCCGCGCACGTGGAAAAACGACCTCATGGCCGGGATTACCGTCGGCATCGTTGCCCTGCCGCTGGCCCTGGCCTTCGGCGTTAGTTCAGGCGCGGGCGCTGCCTCCGGTCTGATCACCGCCATCATTGCCGGCATTGTCGCCGCTGTTTTCGGCGGCTCCAACATCCAGGTGTCCGGTCCTACCGGAGCCATGGTGGTTGTGCTGGCGCCGGTCATCGCCAGCCATGGCCTAGCCTCGCTGGCCGTGGTGACCTTGATGGCCGGGCTCTTGGTGCTCGTCGCCGGAGTGCTGAAGCTGGGCCGCGCGGTCAGTTTTATCCCGTGGCCGGTGATCGAGGGCTTCACGCTGGGCATCGCCGTCATCATTTTTCTGCAGCAGGTACCGGCTGCATTCGGGACCGCGCCGGGCCCGAGCACGAACGCGGCAGTCTCCGCAGTCCAAGCCCTGGGCACCGCGTCCCTGGCCGACATGTTCTGGCCCGTGGTCCTCGTGCTGATCGTGGCTGCCATCATGCTGGGGGCACCAAAAATTCATCCGCAACTGCCCGGATCCATCATCGGCATCATCGTCGCCACCCTGGTGGCCCAGCTGGCCGGGCTGGATGTCGCCAGGATCGGCGCCCTGCCCAGTGCGCTGCCGGCCCCGTCCCTGCCGGACATCGATGTGGCCGTGGTTGCCGCGCTGGCCGGACCAGCCGTGACCATCGCGGCACTGGCTGCCATCGAATCTCTGCTCTCAGCCAGAGTGGCGGCGTCCATCTCCGACACCGGGCCCTACGACGCGGACCGGGAGCTGGTGGGGCAGGGCCTGGCCTCGCTGGCCTCCGGCTTCTTCGGCGGCATGCCGGCCACCGGAGCCATCGCCCGCACAGCCGTCAACCTCCGGGCCGGCGCACGCACCCGTGCCTCCGCCGTCGTGCATTCGCTGGTGTTGCTGGCGGTGGTCTATTTTGCCACCGGGCCGGTCTCCCAGATCCCGCTGGCCGCACTGTCCGGGGTCCTGATGGTGACCGCCTTCCGGATGGTCTCGCTCAGCACCTTGCGCAGCGTGCTGGGCTCCACCCGCGCCGACTCCACCGTCTTCATTGTCACCGCGATCATCACCGTGTCCTTCGACCTGATCCAGGCTGTGGTCATCGGAATCGTCGTAGCGGCGTTCTTCGCGCTCCGCTCACTGGTCAATTCCAGCGGCGTGCACCGGGAGGAAATCCCCGGCCCGGCCCAGGACGGCGACGAACAGATCGCCGTGTTCCGGCTGGACGGCGCCCTCTTCTTCGGTGTGGCGGACCGCGTATTGGAACGCGCCAGCGCTATCCGCAACGTGCAGGTGGTGATCATTCGGATGTCCCAGCTGCAGATCCTCGACGCCACCGGGGCGAAGGTCATTGCCGACCTGGTCACGGAGCTGGAGCGCCGGGGCATCACCGTGCTCATCAAGGGGATCCAGGATCGGCACCTGCAGTTGGCCCGCCGGGTGGGCGTCCTGGAGTCGCTGCGGCACCACAAGCACCTGTTCGGGGAGCTGGACGCTGCGGTGGAGCATGCCCGCAGCCATGTCCGGCGCAACCGCGAGGCGCAACAGCTCTAGCTAGGCCGTCTCCGGCCTGCCATCGGCCGCGGCGCGGAAGGCGAACACCGTGGCTGCGATGGTCAGAGCCATGGCGATGATGCCGCACGGATTGCACAATGCGGTAGACATCCCGAGGGCGGATGGACCGGCCAACAGCGACATGATGGACGTGCCGTCTCCGGCACCGCCGCCGAAGTCCGGGACAGTGAATCCAAAGGCGATCGCAGACAGCCAGGCGAGTGCCGGCGCCACGACGGCCCGGACCGGAAGCTGCACACCCCGGCGGGCCGCCTCGGCCAGCTTCATGCCGGTGAGCAATAGCAGTACCAACAGCACCGGCCCCAGGCTGATGCCCAGCCACAGCACCATCTGCCCGCCGATCCCGAACAGCATCCGCCCGGCCACCACCCAGAGCGGCACCAGCACCGCCATCGGAAGGGCCAGCCAGAGTACCAGGGACGGAAGGAAGCGTTCACGGACAGCTGCGGAGGACGGGACAAAGGTACTGCTCATGCCCTCATGATAGGTCTGGCCCCGGGCTTAGGCCCCTTCGAGGGCGTGCTGCGTGGCCAACGCGACATAGCGCGCGGCGTGGGCCATCGCCTGCTCCTCGCTGCGGGCCGCCTCGACCAAGCTGGCGGCCGCGTGCACGCCGTGTTCGGCCAGCTGGTCGGGCGACAAGCTGATTTGACCGGCAACGACGACGGCGGCGACTCCCCGTTCGTGTGCGCGTCCGGCCACCGCCAACGGCACCTTGCCAAACTCCGATTGCCGGTCCAAGGAACCCTCACCGGTCAGCACAAGGTCCGCATCGGCCAGGGCGGCGTCCAGCCCCACCAGGTCTGCGACGACCTCGAAACCCCGCTCCACGCCGGCGTCGGCCAGCGCGATGAATCCGGACGGGAATCCACCAGCCGCCCCGGCGCCGGCCACGTTCACATCGCGGCCGGTTGCCTGCAGCAGCAGCTGCGCCCAGCGCTGCAATGCCTCGTCGAGCAGCCGGCGCGAAACCGCATCGGCTCCCTTCTGTTCAGCGAAGACGTGCGCGGCGCCGTCCGGGCCGTAGAGGGGGTTCGACACGTCGGCCGCTATCCGGATGGACGCCTCCGCCAAGCGCGGGTCCAGACCGGTGGCATCCAGCAGCTCGGCCGTTGCCAGGGCCGCACCGCCGAGCAGGACTTCGGCCCCGCCGTCGTTGTAAATGCTCAGCCCGAGGGCGCGCAGCGCGCCGGACCCGCCATCGGTCATAGCCGAGCCGCCAACGCCCAGCACGATTTCGGTGGCGCCGGCGTTCAGCGCCGCCTCGATCAACTGGCCGCTGCCATAGGAATGGGCCGCCAGGGCCGACTGCACGCTGGGTTCGGTCAGCAGCAACCCGGAGGCGCGCGCCGTCTCGATCACGGCGGTCTTGCGATCCGGCCGTTCCAGCATCGCCCAGGACGCCGTCACTTCACGGTCCAACGGCCCGACCACGCGGTCCTTGTGCTCCACCGCACCGGCGGCGAGAGCGGTCTCCAAGGTGCCTTCGCCGCCGTCGGCCATCGGTAGCAGCTGGACGTGGGCATCCGGATAGACCCGCAGCACCCCGTCGGCCATCGCGCTGGCAGCTTCGGCGGCCGAGAGCGTTCCCTTGAACTTGTCCGGTGCAATCAAAACCTTCATGGTGACTCCCTCTGCATTGAATCCCGCTGCGGCCAGCCGCCGCGTTCGGCCATGACCTCGGCCAGAATGTCGGCACGGTCGGAGACCAATCCGTCCACACCGAGGGCCAGCAGCCGCAGCATCTCGGCGCGGTCGTTGATGGTCCATACGTGCACTGGGAGGCCGGCGCGGTGGCAGCGCCGTACAAATCCCTGTGTGAGCACCGTAAACCGGCCGTACTTTACGGGCACCTGCACGACATGCACCCGAAGCAGCCGAGCCAGCATCTTGGCCAAACCGACGTAGCCCAGAAGATAAATTCCTGCGGTGGCATATACACCGCCGGAGCCCGCGACCGGGCGGCTGAGCCCCCGTAAGACCCGGAAGCGGCGGCGGTCCGAGAACGAGGTCACCAGCACGCGGTCATGCGCCCGGTAGGCTTCGATCAGCCGGGCCAGCTCGTCCGCCGCAGCCATGTCCTTGACATCCACGTTGAGGCATACATCCGGCCACGCGGTCAGCAGCTCCTCGAACGTGGGGATCGGCTCCCCTGAGATCCGCACCTGCGCCAGCTGTCCGGCCGTGTGTGCGGCCAGTTCGCCGCGGCCGTCGGTGGTGCGTTCCAGCGTCGGATCATGGAACGCCATCAGCACGCCGTCCCGGGTGGCCCGGACGTCGGTTTCCAGGTAGCGGTAGCCCAATTCGACGGCGGCGCGGAAGGCAGCCATCGAGTTCTCCTGTCCGGCCAAGGAAAAGCCACGGTGGGACAGGGCCAGCGGACGGTTCCGCCCGGAACCGGGAAACGTAGGATTGAGGTACGGGCTGGTACTGCTCACATCCGGTACTCTACCGGCCCGCCCACCGATGCCGACCAGGAGGAACCCATGCGCATTGCCCTTGTGCAGGCCGCCGGGCTGCACGGCGATGGCGCAGCGGTGCGCTGTCAGCGCTGGTTGGAACAGGCGGCCGGTTTGGGCGCCCAGCTGCTGGTGCTCCCCGCCGGATTCCCGCCGCACTTCCGGCGCGAGCTGGGCAGGCTAGCTGCGCGACACGGAGTTGCCGCTGTGGCCGGCACAGGCACCGGAACCGGCGCTGGAACCGAACTCTGGCTGCTGGACGCCGCCGGCGAGCTCCAGGCCTGCACTGACTCTGCCGCGGTGGTGCCGCTGACCGGGCGGCTGATCTGCCTGGCGACCGAGGACGACGCCGGTGCGGCCGTGTCGGGCGCGGCCCACGCGCCCCGCCGAACGATTTCCGATGAGGGCGCCCAACTGCTGGTACTGCCCGGCGGGAGCGCGGGCCGGGACGGCTGGTTCCGGGCGCTGGCTCGCCGCGGCAAACCTGCACCGGCCGTGGCGTGGAACGGTCCGGGCCGCAGCTTCATTGCTGCGCCGGGCACAGGTGTCTCCGCCGAAGCCGGCCTGTTCGAAGAGTTGATTTTCGCCGACGTGGACTTGTCCGCGAGGCAACGGACCGTGGGCCCCAGCTGGTTTGCCCGCCGGTATCTCTCCGAAGGTCGCCAAGCCCGGCCGCAAGCCGCGGCAACCGGAGCGGGCCGCGGCTCCTGAGCCCCGAAACAGGCGGTGGTCGGCTCAGCATGGGTCGGCTCAGGCGGTAGCCAACGGTCCGCGCGGCGTTTGCTCTCGGCCGGCCAAGCGTTCCTCGATCACCTGGGCGACGCCGTCGTCATTGAAAGCCGGGGCGCGGAACGGGGCCGCTTCCAGTGCCCTCCGATGTCCGGAGGCCATGGCGTAGCCCGCCCCAGCCCACTGCAGCATCTCGATGTCGTTCGGCATGTCGCCGAAGGCCACCACGTCCTGGGCGTCGATGCCCAGCGACTCCGCGTACTCGGCCAGGGTGACCGCCTTGTTGAGCCCCGGCCGCGCCATTTCCAGCAGCGGGTTGCCCGGCGCCGAATGCGTCACCGCCGCCAGATGGCCCACTGCCGGACCAACCTCTGCGAGGAAGTCGTCCGGATCGAGGTCCGTGCCGCGGGCCAGCAGTTTCACCACAGCATCGGTGCGGCGCAGACTGTCCGGCAGCAGTTTGGGCACGATGCCGTCCAGCAGCTCGACCGAGCCGGGTTGGATAAAGCCCGGTTCAAGTTGAAAGCCCTCGGTGGTTTCCGCCGCGAAGGTCACGGACGGATGCAGGTGCAGGATGATTTGGCGCACCTCGAGGATGTTCTGGTACGGCAGCGCCTGCGCCGAGAGAACCTGGCCGGACACCAGGTCATAGACCACGGCGCCATTGGAGCAGATCACCCTGCCGCGGTGGCCGATCTGCTCAGCCAGCGGGGTGAGCCAACGCGGCGGCCGGCCGGTGACAAAGACGATTTCGACCCCGGCGGCCGCGGCACTGCGGAATGCACGGACGGTGCGGGGGCTGATCTTCCCGTCCCGGCCGATGATGGTTCCGTCCAAGTCGCTGGCAATAAGGCGCATTGCACCAGTCTAGGGATGAACCTGCCGCCGGACGCCGCGCTAGCCCAACTCGGCCCGATGCGGCGGGTTCGCCCCGGCCCTTGACACCGTGACCGCGGCAGACCGGGCAGCGTGGGCCATCAGGCTTTCCAGCGTGGAGGCGGTCATGGCCCGCAGCCTTTCCCGCCGCGCCGAACCGGAAAATCCTGCCTCCAGCAGCGCATCGAGCAGCCCTGACATATACGCGTCACCGGCTCCTACACTGTCCACCACGGACACCGCCGGAGCGGCGACCTCGGCGGATCCGGCCCGGACCACTCCCCAGCTGCCTCTGGCCCCGTGCGTGACCACTACTGCGGCCGGCCCCTGCTTCAGCCAATCCCGTGCCGTCTCCTCGACCGTACGGTCCGGGTACAGCCACCGCAGGTCCTCGTCAGATGCCTTCACCACGTCGGCCAACACCATAAACTTTTCGGCCTGCCGGCGGGCAAAATCCCGGTCGGTGATCAGCGTGGGCCGGCAGTTCGGGTCGTAACTGACCAGCGCCCGGGGGTGCGCCCGCTGCACGGTCCTGAACACCGTGTGCGCACCGGGCTCCAGCATGGTGGCGATCGAGCCGGTGTGCAGCCAGACCGTTTCGTCGAGCAGGCGGGGCCTGACCTGGTCAAGCTCCGGCAGTTCCCAGAGCAGGTCGAACGAGTAGCGGGCGGCTCCGGTGGGATCCAGGGTGGCGGTGGCTTTGCTGGTGGGCGACGCGTCCGGGTCCAGCGGCACCAGCACGGAGTTGCGGCGCAGATGGCTGTGCACCAAGTCCCCGTGCTGGTCCTTGCCGTACCGGCCGACGAACTGGACGGCGTGGCCCAGCCGCGCCAGCCCGACTGCCACATTCATCGGACTTCCGCCGACATGCACGCGCGGCGGCCGGGTGTCGGACCGGACCACGTCCACCAGCGCCTCGCCTATGACCGTCAGCACACTGCCAAGGTAGCAGAGCGGTGCCGGTTGCGGCACGGCTCTCAGCCCAGCCGCTCCAGCACCTGCCGGATCCGGGCGAAGGCCTCCGAGGCCGGGTCGATCAGGTCGAAGTGGTCTCCCGGAACGGGGATCAGTTCCGCCTCGCCGCCGGCCGCCTGGGCGGCGGTGACATAGCGTTCGGACAGCTCCCGCGGCACGTCCGCATCCTGGTCCGCGTGGAAGGCGTAGACCGGGACCGGCAGCGGCAGGTTCCGCATCGGGTCGGCCAGCCGGTACGGGTCACGCGCGTCCGCACCGGTGTCTTCCGCTCCGGTGGCTTGGCCGCCCACCGCCTGTGATGGCCCCGCTTCCGCAGTCGCCCTGACCCGGGGGCGGCCCAGCAGGTTCTCCACCGCCCCGCTGCTCAGGCGCAACTCATGGGCACGCGCCAGGTCCAGCACGCCGGACTGGCTGAGCACGGCGTCGAACTGAACCCGCGGATCCACCCCTGGCACCCGCAGTCCGGCGGTCTCCGACGGCAACCGGCCCCGGCCGGCGGCCCATACGGCCAGCTGGCCTCCCGCCGAATGGCCGAGCCCCACCACGTGGTCGGCCGCGAATCCCAGCCGTTGCGCAGAGATGGCGAGTTGGTCGACGCCGGAGGCAACGTCGTCGAACGTTTCAGGCCAGCCGCCGCCGTTGCCTGCCCGGCGATACTCAAGGTTCCAGCAAATCCAGCCGCGTCCGGCCAGGTCCGCTGCCAGCGGCCGGGCCAGCTCGGCCCCGTAGACGGCTCGCCAGTATCCGCCGTGGATCAGGACGACGAGGGCCTCGTGCCGGCGCCGGTCAGGCAGGTAGAGTTCGGCGTACTGACTGGGATCTGGGCCGTAGCTGTGCCGCGTGCACTCCATCCCTGCACTTTAGCGGCGGCTCGGCTAGGGGACCCCGTCGGAAACGCTGTCCGCGGGCTCGTCCGCGCCGTGCGCGGCAGTTTCACCGGGAGCGCCAGCCACAGTGGTCCCTCGGTGGTGCAGCTTCCACGGCGCAGGCACCAAGCGTCCGCTGGTCGGGGCACGCCCCTCCAGCCGGTCGATCAGTAGGTCCACCACGGTGCCCACCAGCGGATCCGGGCCCACCGAACTCAACGGCGGGTCGGAATGGTGCCCCAGGTCCGAGGTCTCCACCCCGATGATTTCCACATCGTCCGGGATCCGGAGTTCGGCCGCGGTGGCGGAACCGGAAACGCACAGTGCCTCCAGGTCTGCGGTGGTGAAGAATGCCGTGGGCGGATCGGCCAGCTTCAGAAGCTCGCCGGTCGCCTCGTACGACTCACGCCAGGACCCGTGCGTGGCCCGGATCAGGTTCTCGTCCAGCTCGACCCCGAGGTCGGCCATCGCCTGCCGGAACAGCCCCAGCCGGGTGCCCCGCGGGCCAGGGGCGGGTCCGCCGCGGTGCAGCACTGCGATGCGGCTGTGCCGGGCAGCCAGGTATGCCGCCGCCTGGGCGATGCCCGCTTCGGCGTCAACCGCGATCACGTCGAAGCCGTCCGGCTGCTGGAACTGCGACACCACTACCTGGGCCACTCCGCGGTCCGCGAGATCGCGCAGGGTGTGGTCTTCCTCCGGCGTTTCGGTGCTGAACCCCAGAATGGCGCCGTCCGCGCCGCCGGAGAGCATGAAGTTCCGCCAGGCCTCCTGCCCCAGGAGGACCACCACCCGGTAGCCGTGTTCCGGCAGCACGCGGTTGGCCACCTCTGCCAACTGCCGGTCCCAGGCCGAATCCAGGTTTTCCACCACCACGGCCACCGTGTCCGTGCGCCCGCGCCGCATGCCGCGTGCCGCATGGTTTGGCACGTAGCCCAGCGACTTGGCGGCCTCCACCACCCTCGCCTTGGTCGGCTCGCTGATCCGCGTAGAGCCCCCATGGCGGCCGGATAAGACATAGGAAACCGTTGCCAGCGAGACTCCCGCCCGCTCGGCAACGTCGCGAATAGTAGGCTTAAATGAACTCCCCATGAGGTACGGCCTTCTTCCCCAAGAAACATCCCCCGGAAACTTCCCCCTGAAGTTCCTCTGGGTAAAGACTAACGATTGAGCCGCAGAATGATAGGGGTTCGGTGCAAAAACTTTTAAGCGTTCGGCTCCGACTCGTCAGGGCTGAAGCTGCGGAATCTCGACGACGACGTCCGACGGCTTCTTGTCCGGCCGGAAGCCCCGCCAGACTGGATGTCGCAGCTTTCCGGCCTCGGTGCGTTCGCTGAACTGCACCTCGCCGACCAGCGCCGGCCGGACCCAGTGCGCATCCGAGGCATCCGCCGACGGCACGCCTTCCAGCGGCGGGGTTTTGCGGGACATTTTCTTCAGCCGGGATCCGATCTCGGCCAGTTCCCGTTCGGTCAGGCCGGAACCGACGCGGCCAAGGTAGCTCAGCTCCACACCGTCGGGCACGGCCACCAGCAAGGAGCCAACCTTGCGGGCACGGGACCCCTTGCCCGGCCGCCAGCCCACGATGACCACTTCCTGGGTCAGCTGGTTTTTGATTTTGATCCAACTCCTAGTCCGCAGGCCCGGCGCGTAGTTGCTGTCCGTGCGCTTGGCAATAATCCCCTCGAGGCCGACCTCCCGGCTGGCCGCGACGGCTTCCGTCACGGCGGCGTCCAGTGCCGGCGGAACTTGGATGTGTCCGTCCTGGGGAGTCTCCACCGCTTCGTTGAGGATTTCGCGCCGCTGGGAGTATTCCAGCCCAAGCGTTGCTGATCCGTCCAATTCCAGCAAATCGAAGAGGAAATACTCCACCGGATACTTCTTGGCCGCCCGCTCGATGTCCGCTGCCTTCACCAGATTCATCCGGTTCTGGAGCCGGCCGAAGTCCGGCCGTCCCTTGGCGTCGAGCGCGACGATTTCCCCGTCCAGCACCGCGGTTTGGGCCAGCAGATAATCCGGCAGGTCGGCCAGCTCCGGGTAGGTCTTGGTCATGTCTTGGCCATTGCGGCTGATCAATTGCACCTGGCCCTCCGCCACGACGGCGACAGCGCGGATACCGTCCCACTTCATCTCGTAGGCCCAGCCGTCCTCCTCGTCGATGGAGGCCTCCGTACCTTGGACCGCCAGCATGGGTTTTACCGGCCGGGGCATATCAACGTTCCCCGGCGCGGAGCCGGAGCCGGTGCCGGCTGGCGCCGCCGGCGCGCCGGCCGCCCGCTCGTCCTTGTCCTTGTCCTTGTCCTTGTCCTTCGTTTTTGACGGTACGCCCTGCGCCGTCCCGGGTTCAGCGCGCGGCTGGTCCTTCATCAGGTGCATCAACCAGTTGCTCTTGCCGCCCTCGCCGCCGGTGTGGATCAAGGCGTACCGGCGCGCGCCGGCCGGACCGCCGTCGTTGGCCAAACCGCCATCCGGGCGCCCGTGCAGCACCACGATGACTTCCTTGCCGTCCCGCCACTTCTCCACTTGATAGGTGCCGCTGTCCCAGATTGTCATCACGCCGGCGCCGTATTCGCCCTGAGGGATTGTGCCCTGGAATGTCGCATATTCCATTGGGTGGTCCTCGGTCTGGACGGCCAGATGGTTCTTGCCGGTTGTGGTCGGCGGCCCCTTGGGCACGGCCCAGGACGCCAGCACCCCGCTGTGCTCCAGCCGAACGTCGTAGTGCAGTCGGCGTGCGTGGTGTTCCTGGATCACGAAAACCGGTTCGTCCGACGATTCCCTGCGTTCAATGGCTGCCGGCACCGGTTCGGGTGTGCGGTCCGGATCGCGCATGGAGCGGTAGGTACTGAGCCGGTCGGACGCCGGCGCCGCGGCCAGTGACTCTTCGTCGGCGCTGCCGCCGGCCATGCCGGAGAGCGGGTCCCCGATCTGCTTGACCCGCTCCAGCACCTGCTGGAAGTCCAGATGGGTAAGGCCCGGGTCCTGCAGTTCCTGCCAGGTCCTGGGCACTGCCACGGTAGGGTGCGGGCGGCCACGCAGCGAGTACGGGGCAATGGTGGTCTTGGCCCAGTTGTTCTGGCTCCAGTCCACCAGCACCTTGCCCGTGCGCAGCGACTTCTTCATGTCGCTGACCACCAGGTCCGGATGGTCGGCCTCCAGCAGGCGCGCCAGTTCATGGGCCACCTGGCTGACTTCGTCCGAGGTCTGCTTGCCGTCCAGCCCGGCGTAGAGGTGGATCCCTTTGGAGCCGGACGTGACCGGCCTGGGGTCAAGCCCCATCCCCTCCAAAATGTCCTTGATTAGGAATGCGACCTCAACGCACTCCGGCAAACCCGCGCCCTCGCCCGGATCAAGGTCCAGCACCATCCGGTCCGGGTTGTTGATCTTGCCGCGCGGACCAAACTTCCATTGCGGAACGTGGATTTCCAAGGCGGCAATCTGGGCCAGCCAGGTCAGCGTGGCCCGGTCATTGGCCAAGGGGTAGACGTTGGTGTTGCTCTTGTGTTCAATGGCGTGCCGCTGAACCCAGTCGGGTGCGGACTTGTCCAGGTTCTTTTGGAAGAACACCTGGCCCGGTTCAGCTGCGGTACCCACGCCGTGGACCCACCGTTTTCGGGTCACCGGCCGGTCGGCCGCATGCGGAATCAGGTACTCGGCAATCTCGGAGTAATAGGCGATGACCTCTGCCTTGGTGGTCCCGGTCTCCGGATACAGCACCTTGTCCAAATTGGTGAGCCTGAGCCGGTGCCCGTCAACCGTGACGGTCTCCTGCTGACTGGATTTCCGGGTGGCCATACCGCCAGTCTCTCCGCCGCCTGCCCGCTTTGGCTAGTGGCTTGCCTCTGGCTTTGTACTGCCCGCGGGTGTTGACTAGTGCCATGAGAGCCATCTGGAAGGGAGCCGTGGCCTTCGGGCTGGTCAACGTGCCGGTCAAGCTTTACAGCGCCACCGAAGACCACGATGTGAGCCTGCACCAGGTCCATGACAAGGACGGCGGCCGTATTCGGTACCAGCGCCGCTGCGAGGTCTGCGGCAAGACGGTCGACTACCAGAACATCGATAAGGCGTACGACGACGGCGAGCACACGGTGGTGATCACCGACGAGGATTTCAAGTCGCTGCCGGTGGAAAAGAGCCGCGAAATCGAAGTCGTGGAGTTCGTGCCGAGCGACCAGATCGATCCGATCATGTTCGACCGCAGCTACTATCTGGAGCCTGATTCGAAGTCCACCAAGGCGTACGTCCTGCTGCGCCGGACGCTGGAGGAGACGGACCGCACCGCCATTGTCCAGTTCGCCCTGCGGCAAAAGACCCGGCTGGCGGCGCTGCGCGTCCGCGGCAAGGTCCTGATGCTCCAGACCCTGCTCTGGGAGGACGAAGTGCGGGAGGCGAGTTTTCCGTCTTTGGAAGAATCGGTACGGATCTCCGCCAAAGAAAAGGAGATGTCGGCGGCACTGGTGGATTCGTTTTCCTCGGACTTCACCCCCGCCGACTACACCGACGAGTACCAGGAACAGCTTCGTACCCTGATCGAGGCGAAGCTGGAGCAGGGCGAGGCGCTGGACACGGAGAAGACCTTCGGCGAGGAGGAAGCGGAAGAAGGCGGCAAGGTGCTGGACCTAATGGAGGCCCTGCGCCGCAGCGTGGAAAAGAACCGGGAGGCCAAATCGTCCTCCGATGCCCCGGCCAAGAAGAAGTCGGGATCCAAATCCACCAAGGGCGCCTGACTCCCGCCCCGAGCGTACGACGGCGGGGCGGCGCCTGCCGCTGCTGGCTCAGCGTGGACCGCGGCTACTGGCGGTAGTGCTCCACTTCGTCCACCGGCCGGGTCTCCGCTTCGCCGGGATCCTCGCCGGCCTTGCGCTTGGCCCGGCGCTGGCGAAGCAGGTCCCAACACTGGTCCAGCTGCTCCTCCAACCAGCGAAGTTCAGTGGCACGGGCCGAGGCCTTGTCCGGATCGTCCGGCATGGAGTCCCGCAGTTGCTGTTCCTTCTCAACCAGTGCGCTGATGTATTTCTGGATGTCCTGGTCCATGGCACGTCCCTCCTGGCGGTTCACCTCAGGCTACGTCGCACACTGCCCGCGGGCTAGGGTCATGCTCGATGACTGGAGGTGAGGGTCCCGACTCCCGTCCGGCGTCCTGCCGAGCCCCGCATCTTATGCTTGTGGGATGGAGAGCACCCAGCCCGGCGCCGTGCAGGGCCACGCCGTGGACCACCGCCAGCTGGCCGTGGCATTGATCGACATCTCGTCCGATGTGCGTCGCAAATCGCATGAGAACGCCGGGATTCCGTTGCTTCCGAACGGCATGGTGGACATCATGCGCGTCATCGAGTCCCAGCCCGGTATCACCGTCGCAGAAGTCGCCGCCCGCTTGGACCGTCAATTTAGCAACGTCAGCACACAGCTCCGCGAACTGGTTGCCCGCGGCCTGGTGACCCGCATCCGCGACGCGGCCGACAAACGCTACGTCACGCTGCACCCCACTGAGGAATCACAGCGCATCAGAACCCTCTTGGAGACAGCGTGGGCGGAAGCGCTCGGCGCCGCAGCCGCAAAACTCGGCCCCGAGGAGCAAACGCAGCTCGCGGGCAGCCTACCGGCCCTCCAGCGCCTGGCCGTCCTGATCGGCGAACCGAGCTGAGCCCGCCCGCGTCGCTACAACTCTCCGGGAAATATACTTATACTTTTGTAAGTAATACTTCGCTGGGCTGCTCGCCCCACCAACGCAACAGAAAAGGTGTCCATGAAAGACGTCCTAGAGGAGAAAGTTCCGCCCGGAGAAGTGGCGGCGGCACAGGCCGTAGAGCCTGAAAGGAT
Source organism: Arthrobacter sp. B0316-1-20 (assembly GCF_059091865.1). Classification (NCBI taxonomy): domain Bacteria; kingdom Bacillati; phylum Actinomycetota; class Actinomycetes; order Micrococcales; family Micrococcaceae; genus Arthrobacter; species Arthrobacter sp. B0316-1-20. Next base: position 68,151 of record NZ_JBNHHC010000011.1, read on the forward strand.
CTCGCCCAAGCGCATCGCCGCGGTGATCACCGCGCTGGTGTTGTCAGCGCTGATCATGATCCTCAACGAGACAGTCCTGACCGTCGCCCTGCCCAACCTGATGGCTGATCTGAGCATCCAGGCCACCACCGCGCAGTGGCTGACCACCGGCTTCATGCTCACCATGGCCGTTGTCATTCCGACCACCGGCTTTATGCTCCAGCGTTTCACCACCAAGAGCCTCTTCGTCGCCGCGCTGTTGCTGTTCATCGTGGGCACGGCGTTGGCTACCATTGCGCCGACCTTCGCAGTCCTGCTCATCGCACGCATCATCCAGGCCAGCGGCACTGCGATCATGCTGCCGCTGCTGATGACCACCACGCTGACCTCCGTCCCGGTCCAGCACCGAGGCACGGTGATGGGCCTGAATTCCGTAGTGATTTCCGTGGCTCCAGCGATCGGTCCCACCCTTTCCGGTGCCATTATCAACTCCTTGAACTGGCGCTGGGTGTTCGGACTGATGATCCCGGTTGCCGTCATCGTGTTCCTCTTCGGCGTCTTCGCCATCAAGACCGGAAAGGAAACCCGCAAGGCTCCGCTGGATGTCCTCTCGGTCATGCTGTCCGCCTTCGCCTTCGGCGGCATCGTTTACGCGCTCTCTTCCATTGCCGACCTGATGGAAGGTGCCTGGGCGCCGATTGTCTCCCTCGTTGTCGGCATCATCGCGCTGGTACTGTTCATCAACCGCCAGCGCGCCCTGCGCAAGACGGATTCGGACTTGCTGGACCTGCGCCCGTTCAAGGTGCACAACTTCCGCATCTCGGTGGTCATCGTCATGATCGCCATGGCAACCATGCTGGGCACCGTCATGGTCATGCCCATTTTCATGCAGAACGGCATGGGCTTGGGCACACTGACGATCGGATTGGCCTTGCTCCCGGGCGGGTTGATCCAAGGCATCGTTTCCCCGATCGTCGGACGCATCTACGACAAGGTCGGACCTCGCCCCATCGTCATTCCGGGCGCCGTCCTGCTGGCCGGCGGACAGTGGCTGCTGGGCAGCGTCCACATTGACACCTCGATCGCCATGATCATCGCTTTCCATACAGTTTTCTGCATCGGCATGGCCATGCTGATGACGCCTTTGATGACCGTTGCCCTGGGCGCCCTGCCGCGCGCGCAGTACGGCCACGGCAGTGCCATCATGAACACGCTGCAGCAGCTGGCTGGTGCAGCGGGCACCGCGGTGCTGATCGCGGCCATGACCATCGGCACCACGATGGCCGCTGCAAGCGGCATCGCGGACAACGTTGCCCTCGTCGACGGCGTGCGGGTCGCCTTCACCGTGGGCGGCATCCTAGGCCTCGTTGCCGTCGTGTGCGCCCCGTTCGTGCGCCGCCTGCAGCCGGACGCAGAGCACTAAGCGCCGCGGATCACGTCCGCTCGGTGCAAGGAAGCCGGTCATTCCACTGGGAGTGACCGGCTTCCTCATCTGCTCAGGGCGAGGAGGACTAGGCGTCGGTTACCACTGCTGCTGGCTCCTGATCGGTCTCGCGGACGCCGTGCAGCCCGAAGAAGCTGAGCAAGGCCGCGGCTAGGGCTGCGATGGCAACCACCAGGAAGGCTTGGGTAAATCCTCTGCCCAACGCCTCGAGCGCCAACTGGCTGGCGCCCGATCCGGGAACGCCATCCGGGATGCTGTTGAGCGCGATGGGGCCCCCGGCTTCGGCAATGCCAATTGCCGGGCCCAGCTGGTCCGGCGCCAAACCGGAGGTCTGCAGCGAAGCCATCAGTTGGCCGCCCGCGGCGGACAGTGCGATGGCGCCCACCAGCACGGGACCCAGGGCGAAGCCGAGGTCGCGCAGCAGGTTGGTGGTGGCGCTGGCCATGCCGGTCATCTCCCGCGGCACCGAGTTCACGGCGACGGCAGTCATCGGGCTCAACGTGAAGGCAAAGCCCAGACCGACCAGCAGGGACGGCAGCATGAAGGTGGTTACGTCGCGGTTGGTTACGTCGGCGTGGGAATTGATGAGGGCGCCGACGCCCATGGCCAGGAATCCGAAGGTCATCAGCCAGCGGGAGGAAACCCGCGTCTGTAGCCGGGAAAGCACAGGGATCAACACGAACGCCGGGCCCTGCAGCAGCAGGAACAGCAGGCCGAGGTAGAGCGGGTTCTGGTGCTGGACCGGTCCGAGCCACATGCTCGTGGAGAAGCAGGCGCCCAGGAAAGCGAACATGCCGACCACGGCAACGATCGAGGAGATGGTGAACTGGCGGTTCAGGAACAGCCTCAGCTCCAGCAACGGGGATTCCACCCGCAGTTCGATGGCCACGAAGACGGCCAGCAGGACGGCACCGGCGACCAGGGCAGCCACCACGTGGGAGGCGGTCCAGCCGTCTTCCGGGCCCTGCACCAGGCCAAAGAGAATCAGGATGAGGCCCAGCGCGAAGGTGATCTGGCCCCAGATGTCCAGCCGGCGTTCCCGCGCCACCTTGGCTTCGGCTGAACGCAGGGCGGTCAGCAGCAGGGCGGCAAGGCCGGTGAGCACCACGACGGCGTAGGCGCCGCGCCACCAGCCGAAGCCGGCGAACATTCCGCCGAGCAAGGGTGACAGGGCCGAACCGGCGGACAGGAAGCCTGCCCAGATCGCGATGCCCCGCACGCGTTCCTGCATCGTCCGTGCCACCGACGCGACCAGCGCCAGTGACGCGGGGAAGATGGCGCCTGCGCCGAGACCATTGATGGCCGAGCCGATCCACATGGCCTGGACCGTCGGTGAAATCGCGCAGATGACCGAACCGATCATGACCAGCACCGCACCGCCGAGGACTAGCTTGCGGTGGCCGTACTTGTCGCCAAGCACACCGAAGGTCAGTTCGAAGACCACCACCGGAATCATAAAGGCCGCGGTGATCCAGGTCAGCTGGGAACCGAAGGTGTTGAAGGTCAACTGGAACTCGCCGTTGAGGGCGCCGGGCAGTGCGTTGGCGACCTGCGCCACCATCACTGCCAGCGAGGCGGCAGCCAGGGTGCCCTTCGTGCGGGCCGGCGGGGTGTCCACCGGCGGCGCCTGCGGCGGTGGGAAGGACTGCGGCGACGAAACGGTCTCCTGGCCCTGACTCATAGGAACTCCTTGTTGATGCGGAACGGGGTAGCACTTGGGCGTGCCTGTGCGTCTGTGACTGCTGCGCGACGGTGCTGCTGAGTGTGACGGCGGGCAACAGACCCTGTGATGGCGCCTACACTAGTGATTCAGACAACACTGTGTCAAGTGAATGTGCTTAGCGTCGTTTTCGACCTTAAAGCGGCAAAGATCCGCGTCATCCCGCGCCCGGCAGGCGTTCCGGCGGAGCCGCTCTCCGTGCCGTACATTCGCGCTGTCAGGAGACGGCGCCGCCAACGACTATCCTGTGACGCATGGCAACACTCCGCGAAGTCCAGAAACAGCAGACCAGGCAGCTCCTCTTGGACACCGGTCTGGAGCTCTTCGAGTCGAAGGGTTATGCGGCCACGACGATCGACGACATCGCGGCGGGCGCCGGCACCACCAGGACCACCTTCTACCTGCACTTCGCGTCGAAGGCGCAATTGATGGGCGAGGTGGTCAAGACAGTGGACGCCATCCTCACCAGCGTGGACGACCCGTCCCTGTCAACCGTGGTTGAGCTGGGCAAGCGAGATCTGGTCCGGACCTGGATCAACCGCAAGTTCGACCAGTGGGAGGCGACCCGCCCCTATCTTCACGCGGTCTATCAGGCGGCCCCGATTGAGCCCGAAGTCGCCACCACGCTGGAGGACTGGTTCCGCGACGTAGCCGCAGACATGACGGCCGGCTTGGACCGGGCCGACCGGTTTGACCCGACCAGCCGCAAAATCCGCTGCGTGCTTGCCTTCGGCCAGTTGGAATACTTGTCCCAGCGCTGGATCAGCACCGGCTGGTTCGTGGACCGAGAGACCTGCTTGGAGACACTGACGGACTCCTGGTGCCATCTGCTCTCGGAGGATTAGGCGGGCAGGTCAGCGTTCGCGGGCTCCGGCCAGCAGCTCTGCTATCGAGCCCCGTCCCAATACCGGTTGGCGGTACTCCTCGCTGAGGATCTGCATCATGGAGTCGGCATAGTCTTCATTCGTCGAGGCCATGACGTCCTTGGCGAAGACCACTCGGAAGTTGTGGGCGAACGCATCGGCCGCCGTCTGTGCGACACAATTGTGTGTGGCGACGCCCGCGAGTACCAGTCGTTCCACCCCGTCACGGCGCAGCCGCTCGGCCAGGTCGGTACCGAAAAACGCGCTATCGCGGGTTTTGACGATGCTCTCCAGCCCGTCCGCCTGCAGCCCCGGCAGGAGGTCGGCCTGTTCGGTGCCCTCGAAGATGAAGCCCTGGTCATCATCAAGCATGCTCACTGTCCAGGTGGACCGATCGCGTTGGTGCTCGGTGCGGACCAGCAGCACCGGTACCTGCGCCGCCGTCGCGGTTTTGATCAGCAGGTTTGCCGCCTCCACCACGGTTTCCTGCCGGCTGGCCAACGCTGGGTCTTCGAAGTACGCGTTCTGCAAATCGATCATCAGTACCGCAGTTTTCATGCCCTCCGCCTTCCGCCGGCCGTCATTGCTTCCATCCTGTCAGGTGTCCGGTGCATTTGGGCCTTGACGCGCCAGCAGGGACAGGGTGTGGTGTGTAGTACAGGCCGAAAGGACAGCATCGATGCATTCGCTCTGGCTAGATACCGCGGACGGGATTGCCGTGGATACGTATACCGGCCAGTCCGGGTTCGATTCGGTAGTAGCCGGAGCGGGTCTGACCGGACTGGCCACTGCGGTGCTGCTTGCCAGGGCCGGACAGCGGGTCGCGGTGCTGGAGGCCCGGTCCGTGGGCGCGGCAACCACCGGCCATACCACCGCCAAAGTGTCCCTGCTGCAGGGCGGCCAACTCTCCCGCATCACCAGCCACCACGATGCCGCCACCGCCGCGGCCTATGTTGCTGGACAGCAAGAAGCGCAGGCGTGGATTCTGCGGTACTGCGACGAACACCAGGTGGAATACGACCGGCGCGACGCCTACACCTACGCCGCTACCCCGCAGGGCGCGGACGATCTGGCTGCCGAGCAGCGTGCCAGTGAATCGGCGGGCCTGGCAGTGGAAACGGTGTCCGGCTCCGCCGAGCTGCCGTTCGCAGTGACCGGCATGCTGCGGTTAACGAACCAGGCCCAGCTCCACCCGATGCGCCTACTCGCCGCGTTGGTTGCCGAACTGCGCGGCCGCGGTGGCTTGGTCTTCGAGGGCATGCGGGTCACCGGCGTCGGCCGTGCGAACGACGGCGGCGCCGGCACCGCGGCGCGGACCGTTACGGTGCGAACCGGCTTGGGTGACGTCCAGACCGGGACCCTGGTGCTGGCCACCGGGACACCCATGCTCAACCGCGGGGGCCATTTCGGCGTGTTGACGCCCAAGCGGTCCTACGCAGCCGCCTTTACCGTCCCGGGCGACATCCCGACCGGAATGTACCTGTCCATCGACGCGCCCACCCGCTCTTTGCGCACGGCCCGCCACGGCGGTCGGGAGCTCTTGCTGGCCGGCGGCAACGGCCACGTGGTGGGGCGGCAGAGCCACACACGCGGACATGTCGAAGACCTGGTCCGCTGGACCCAACAGCACTTTCCCGGCGCCGAGCCGACGCACACCTGGTCCGCCCAGGACTATGAACCGGCCGGGGCGTTGCCCTATGTGGGCCCTGTCCTACCCGGCGAAAAGCGGATCCTGGTGGCCACCGGTTTCAACAAGTGGGGCATGACGAACGGGGTTGCCGCTGCGCTGGCACTCTCGGCCTCGATCTTGGGCGGCGACAACCACTGGGCCAAGGAGCTCTACAAATCCCGCATCTCCGGCCGGGATGCCGCGAGCACGGCCGAAACCAACGTGTCTGTCGGACTGGAACTGCTGACCGGATGGCTGGGCGGGCTAACCCGGACCACTCAGACTGCACCGCCTGAGGGACAGGGAACGGTGGTCCGGGAGAATGCGCGGCCGGTCGGCGTGTGCACCGTGGATTCCGCCACGCATCGGATCAGTGCGGTGTGCACGCATCTGGGCGGTGTCTTGTCCTGGAACGATGCCGAAGCAAGCTGGGACTGCCCGCTGCACGGGTCCCGCTTCAGTGCCGACGGAAAGGTACTGGAAGGACCGGCCGTCAAGGACTTGGAGGGACGCTAGCGCCTTGGGTTCGCGCCAGCGCACGGGTACGCTAGTCCGGATGCCTGAGCTGAAACACCGCGCGGCCGCCCTAGGGACCGCCGCCCTCATGTCCTTGTCCCTGGCCGCCTGCGGTTCCGATTACCCACTGGGTCCGGAGCAAGAGTCCGCCGCGCAACAAGGCTCTACGCTGTCCGGCACCCTGACCGGAGCCGGAGCATCGTCCCAGAATGCCGCCATGGATGCCTGGGTGGCCGGTTTCGGCCTGCTCCACACCGACGCGCAGGTGCAGTATTCGCCGGACGGCTCGGGTGCCGGCCGCACCGCTTTCCTGGCCAGCGCCGTCGATTTCGCCGGGTCGGACGCCTACTTGGATGACGAGGAATTGGAGCGGTCGCGGAAAGTCTGCGGCCCCGAGGGCGCCTTCGACGTCCCGGCGTACATCTCACCGATCGCCGTGGCGTTCAACCTCCCCGGCATCACCGAACTGAATCTGGACGCGGAGACCATCGCAAAGATCTTCCAGGGAAAGATCAAGTCCTGGAACGACCCCGCGATCGCCAAGCACAACCCGGACGTTGACCTGCCCGACCTGCCGGTCACGCCGGTGAACCGCTCGGAGGACTCCGGCACCACGGAGACCTTCACCGAATATCTGCATGCCGTTGTGCCTGACACGTGGACGGCAGAGCCGAGCGACACCTGGCCCGCTGAATACGCCGGCGAAAACGCCCAGGGAACCACCGGCGTCGTCAGCATGGCGGCCGGGACCAAAGGCGCCGTGACCTACGCCGACGATTCAGCCGTCGGAGCCCCACTGGGCAAGGCCAGCCTCAAAGTCGGCGATGGCTTTGTCCCGGTCAGCGCAGAAGCAGCCGCCACGGCGCTCGACCAGGCCAAGCAGGTCCAGGGCAGGCCGGCGCACGATCTGGCCTTGGAACTGGACCGGGCGACTACCGCGGCCGGAGCTTACCCACTGATGCTGGTGTCCTACCACATCTACTGCACCACGTACGAGGACCAGAACAAGGTGGATCTGGTGAAGGCTTTCGGGCAATACGTACTGAGCCCCGAAGGCCAGGCAGATGCAGCGAACTCCGCCAAGAGTGCACCGCTGTCCGAGGAGCTGTCGCAGCGGGCTGCAGAGTCGGTCGAACGGATCAGCGCACGTTCCTAACGGCGGTTCCGGACAGCTGGCTTCAGGCTGTGTCCGCGCGGCTAGCTGCCTGCACCTGAGCTCTCGTCCTTGGCCCGTGGTTCGCGCAGCGCGGGGTCGTCCAGCATCGGATCGTCGGCCCATTCGCGCGGTTCGTCGTGGCCTTCCCGGGCCTCGCCGTGGCCTTCCCGGGCCTCCCTATGCTTCCTGAGGTGCAGCAGCCTCCGGCGCTCCCGCTCCGCCTCGCTGATGTCCGGTTCCCAACTGTAGGCGTTGGCGTCCTCGTTCCGGGGGAGGTATCGCTGCGCCGTTGTCTGTGGCGGGAACCCACCTGCAAAGGTGCCGCCGTAGAATTCCTTGCCGTCCACATCATGGGTTTCCGACCCGCCGGACTCCACGAAATTCTTGAAGCGCCACAGCTCGTTACGCACTTCCCGGTGGTCCGAGCCCAGCCCGGACCCGGCCTTCTCCAGCAGCGAACCCGGCTGCCAGTCGATGTGGACGTGCAGAGAAGTGGTGTTGGCGTCGACCACTCCGAAGGTCACCGTCCCGCGGTGCCTGACGCCGCCTTCGCAGGTCCAGACCATCCGCTGTCCGGGCTCTTCCTCGATCACGGTGGTGTCGAATTCGCGTCGCACACCGCCGACTTTCGTGACCCAGTGGTGGGTGGTGTCTGACGTCCGGATCACGGACTTCACGCCGTGCATGAACGAGGGAAAGGACTCGAAGCGCAGCCATTCGGCGTAGACCGTCTGGGCGGGCCGGGCGATCTCGACGGTTTCATCTACAGTTGCCATGATCATCCTCAATCCGCTGAGGAACGGCGCCGCGTGCGCCGCTTTCAGCTGCCACTTGGCTTAACGCTACATAACGGTCGGTGGCACGGCAACGAATTGCCACGCTTGCTGAGCAGTCGACGCCGATGCCTGCCGCAGTCTCGCCCGTGCCGGCGGCGGCGGACCGGTGACGTGCATTGGGTAGTCTGTGTGGTAAACCACTGTGTTGATGTTGAGGGGGCGGTATGCCGCGCTGTTTTCCGGAACAGCCTGAGTTCGGCCGGGACAGGCACGCCGAACGGGAGGTCTGGGACGCGCTGGTGCGTACGCTTCCGCCGTCCGCAGCGCTGCTGCATTCGGTCAACCTCATCGAAAACGGCACCGAGCGGGAAATCGATCTGCTCGTCATTTGGCCGGGCGTCGGGATAGCAGCCATCGAAGTCAAAGGCGGACACGTCAGCTACGACGCGGGGCAGTGGTACCAGGCCAGCAACGGCCAGCAACACCGGATCAAAGACCCGCTGGTCCAAGTCCAAGACGGCCGGCACATGCTCCAGCGTTATCTCGGCGCCCAGCTGGGGCTCGGCCGGCAGGTCCGTTTCACGCACCTGCTGGCATTTCCCTACACGTCGGTGCCCCGGCACTGGGATATTCCCGGCCTGAGGCGCGCCATGGTGATCGGCGCTCAGGACCTGAAGTATCCGGACGATGCTGTCCGGGAGGCCATCAACTTCCACGGCGACGGCGACGGCGAAACCACCCCCGACGTCGCCGAGCGCATCCTGGCACAGCTGACCCGACCGCTGCCCGGCAACGGAGCCCTCTCCGCGGCGGCAGAACACGAAGGCCGCGCCGACCAAATGACCCGTGACCAAGCGGCGATCCTTGATGTCCTCAAAAACCAGCAGCGGGCGCGGATCATCGGCGGAGCCGGAACCGGCAAGACCTGGCTGGCCCTGGAGCAGGCCCGGCGGCTGGCCCGGACCGGACAGCGGGTGGCGCTGCTCTGCTACAGCCGGGGCCTGGCCCGCTACTTCGAGACGGAAACCGCAGGCTGGAAACCGGCCGACCGTCCCGCCCACGTTGGCATGTTCCACGACCTTCCGGTGCGCTGGGGCGCGCACCATCCGCTGGACCCCCGGCTGCTGACCAACCAGTACTACGAGCATTACCTGCCCCGGACGCTCAAACGCCTGGCCAAGATCCAGCCGGACCGGGAGCTCTTCGATGCCATCGTGGTTGATGAAGGCCAGGACTTCGGTGCTCTCTGGTGGGAATCCGTCCTGGTCTGCCTGAAGGATCCCGCTGCCGGCGGGCTGTATGTCTTCATGGACGACGACCAGCGTATTTTCGGCCGCGAGGGCCGGCCGCCGATCGAGGCGCCGCCCTTCGTGCTGAACGAGAACCTGAGAAACACCAAGCAAATCGCGGCGCTGTCCGGCGCGCTGTCCAACGAATTGGCCATCCCCCGGGGCCTTTCGGGCGCCCGGATCCGGATAGTGGAAGCAACGGCCGGCACCGTCATTGAACGGGCTGACGATGCCGTCAATCAGCTGATTGAGCGTGAAGGCTGGGCCCCGCAGCAGGTGGCCCTGTTGACCACCAAGCGAAAGCACCCGGTTCAGCAGCAGGACGTGGATGCGCTGGGCTGGCGAGGATACTGGGACGCCTTCTTCGACGACAGCGACGTGTTCTATGGAAACGTGCTGGGTTTCAAAGGCCTGGAACGATCCGTGGTGGTGCTGGCAGTCAACGGGTTCGCCGATCCGGAGCGGGCCCGCGAGATGCTCTATGTGGGGGCTTCCCGCGCACGGAGCCTGCTGGTCATCGTCGGCGAGCGTTCGATCCTGTCCAGCATCGGCGGCCCCGCGATGATCAAGCGGCTCACGCAGGCCGAAGCGTGGCATCCGGAGCATTAGCGAGGGCAACCAGGCGGCCATTGACTTTCGAGTCAAGACGGAGGATTCTAAAAATACTTATTCGGTTTTTAGAATTTACCGGAGGTTCCGATGGCTACCATCACTCCAACGCTGCAGCGGGTCCGGACCGAGCCCGCCTACGGCGCCTTCTGGATGCTGAGGCTGGGATTCACCGTCCTGCCGATCCTGATGGGGTTGGACAAGTTCTTCAACCTGCTCACCGACTGGGAACAGTATTTGGCACCGTGGGTCGTTAACCTGCTCCCCTTCAGCGCCCATACCGCCATGCTGATCGTCGGCGTCATCGAAATCGCCGCCGGCATCCTGGTCTGGATCAAGCCCCGCTACGCCGCCTATGTTGTGGCCCTGTGGCTGGCCGGCATCATCATCAACCTGTTGACACTGTCGGGGTTCTACGACGTGGCACTGCGCGACTTCGGCCTGATGCTGGCGGCACTGACCCTGGCCCGGCTCGCCACCCAGTACGATCCGGCGTGGCACCGCGCCACCCGCTGAGCGCCGCTACCCGCGCCCGCCTTTAATGCCCGGTAAAGGCGGGCGCCACCTTGTCCAGGAAGGCGTCCCGGCCGATCCGCGAATCTTCCGTGGTGAAGGCCTGCCCGAAGGCCCGGCGCTCCACCTGAAGCCCCTCTGCCGTGGGAATGCCGAGGGCCGCATCCACGGTCCGCTTGGCATTGGCGACGGCGGCCGGGGACTTTGCGGAAATCTCACGGCAGGTAGCGGCCGCAGCGTCCAGCATGTCGTCCTTGGTGGCGAAGACCGCGTTGGCCAGGCCGATCCGCAGCGCTTCGGTGGCGCTGATGCTGCGACCGGTGTAAATCAGTTCCTTTGCCCGGCCGGCGCCGATCCGCTGCGGCAACCGAACGGTGCCCCCGAAGCCGGGAATGAGGCCCAGCCCGACTTCCGGGAGGCCGAACTTCGCGTTCTCCGTGGCGTAGATAAAGTCGCAGGCCAGTGCCAGTTCCAAGCCCCCGCCCAGAGCGAACCCGTTGACGCAGGCGATCACGGGGAGGTCCAGGGTCTCGAGCACGCGGGTGAGGTCCTGCATTGCCGCGCTGTGCGCCTCTGCTTCGTCTGGCCCCATCGACGACAGCTCGCGGATGTCTGCGCCGGCTGCAAATGCTTTCTCGCCGGCGCCCGTAATCAGGATGCTGCGGACTTCCTGGCCTTCAGGCGACCGGATGTCGGCGACGAACTGCGCCAGGTCGTCCACCACTTGGGTGTTCAGCGAGTTGAGCGAACCGGGACGGTTAATGACAATGGTGGCTAATTCGCCGAGGCATTCCAGCTGAATGGTTTCGTAGGTCTTTTCCACAGCCCCACTATGCCACGCCGGCCGGCGCGGCAACCCGATTCACCCCTGCAACAGGCTGACCGCCTCGGCCACCTGCTGCCGGCCGCCTGCCACCGACCAACGATAGCCGTCCACTTCCACGACGGCGGAGGATCCGCCTGCCGCTTCCACCAAGGCTTGGCCTGGTAGCCAGTCCCAGTCCGGCAGCCCCTGCTGGTACCAAACCCCAAAGAGTCCGGCGGAGGTGGCGGCGAGCTCGCAGGAGGCGGACCCCCAACTGCGGTAGGTGGCCGAACCGAGCAGCGTGCGCAGGTAAGGTTCGCCCGCGGCCTCGTCCCGCAAGTAGGTGTGATGCAGGTACGCCGAGGCGCAACTTGCCGCCAGCGGCGCGCTGGCGATCTCCGCCACCGGCAGGCCGTTCCGGGCGGTGGGCAGGTCCCGCCCGCCGAGCCACAGCGCGTCCTCTGCGGGATGGTAGACCGCCCCCAGCCGGGACCCGGCGTCGTCGGTCAATGCCAGCGCGGAGCACCAATAATGGCCTCCGGTGAAGAAGTTGTAGGTCCCGTCCACCGGGTCGATCACCCAGGTCCGGCCCGATGTTCCTTGGTGGCTGGAGCCTTCCTCGCCCAGAATCGAGTCGTCCGGCCGGAGCTCGCGCAGCGTGTCCACCACCAGCTTCTCCGCGGCATGGTCGGCAGCGGTGACGACGTCGGAGATGCTGGTCTTCTCCTCGAACGTGGTCACCCCCGACCGCATTCCGTTGGCCAGGGTGCCGGCGGCGCGCACCAGCCAGGCCGCAAGATCGGTATCGTCCAGATGGTCAGGGCTGCTCACGGTCATGACTGAAGCCTAGCCAACACGGCCGTGGACCCGGCATGCAGCGGACGGACGCTACCGCCGTCCGCGCCGCGGTCCGCGGCCCTTGGGCGTGCGACCGCCGCCGGGATTGCCCTTGCCCTGGCCGGACTGCTTGCCCGCCGCCGGCCCGGAACCGCGTTCCCGCCTCGCGCCGGAGCCCTTGCCCGCATTGCCGCCCTTAGCCGCGCCGGAGGCCCCGCCGTCGTTCTGAGCCGTCTTTTTGCGGCCTTTGGTGTTCTCCTGCTGTTCCTGCACCGATGGCTGGCGCGAACTTCGCGCGGTGCGGCCCCGGACAATCCCGATGAACTCCTCGATGGCGGCGTCCGTCCGGTCCGCCAGCCAGGCAAGGCCAATCTGCGTTTCCGGCTGGTCAGTGACCGTCCGGTACACCACGTCCTTGCGGTTGTAGAGCCGGGCCACGGACATCGGCAAAATCATCAGCCCGGCCCCGGAGGCCACCACCTCGATGCCGGTCTTGGCACCACCCATTTCCTCCGGGTCCAGGAAGTTCTCGCCCGCGATCTCCTGGTAGGGCACCTCGTCGTCGTACAGGGCAATCTCATGTTCCTTCGGCGCGACCACTACCGGCTGTTCCGCGTACAAAGGGATCACGCTCAGGCCCTCGCGGTCTACCGGCAACCGCACGAAGCTCAGGTCTGCCCGGCCGTCGCGCAGGATGGCGGTTTGTTCGTCCTGTGCGCAGGGGAAAGCGGTCAGCGGGATGTCCGGCAACCGCTCAACCCAACGGCGCGTCCACTTCCCCGGCGTCACGCCCGGGACGTAGCCAACCTTCAGTCCGGCGGGCGAGGCCGGCGTTTTCGGCTCGTGGTCTGCATCCTGCACTTCATCACCGTAGCGCAGGGCGGATAGGCTGGGCTCATGAGCGCGAAAACGTCCCAGTCCATGAAACCGGCCACGGCCGCCAAGAAACTGGGCATTTACCTGCCCGCGGCCCCGCAGGAGTTCCAGGACAGCCTGATTTCGCGTGAGGAGTTCAACAAACTGCAGGCGGATCCGCCCCAGTGGCTGGCCGACCTGCGCCGCAACGGCCCGCATCCACGGCCCGAGGTGGCCCGCAAGCTCAACGTCTCCATCTCCGGTTTGGCACGCGGCGGCGTCACCGAGGCGCTGACGACGGCGGAGATCACCGCGCTGCTGCAGGATCCGCCCCAGTGGCTGGTTGCCGAGCGCGCCTCCTTTGCCGCCGTTCGCGCGGAAGAGCAGCGCGTGAAGGAAGAGCAGCGCGTGAAGGAAGCTGGCAAGCAGGCCTGACCCGCCCGGGCCGCGGAGAAGAACATCACCGCCATCTTCGGCAAGTTGGGGCTTGCGGCAGCGCCGGGGGACCATCGCCGCATCCTGGCCGTGCTCAAGTACCTGCGGGCCTAGTACCGGCAGGCCTAGGCCCGGTTCAGTCCTGGTGCAGCTGGATCAGGTTGCCGAAGCCGTCGTCCAAGACGGCGGCCAGGGTGCCGGAGGGGTCCGGAGCCGGTGGGCCGGTGAACCGCACACCGGCGGCGGTAAGCCACTCGTAATCGGCCTGTACATCCGGCGTGCCGAAGACGATGGCGGCCATCCCGGCGTCGTACACCCCTTGCCGGTAGGCCGCGCCGATCGGATTGTCACTGGGTTCGAGCAACAGCCCTGCACCTTCGCCCGGCTCGGCCGACTGAACGATGAACAGGGAGAATTCGGGCAGGGCCATCAGCTCCTGGAAGCCGAGCACCTCGGTGTAGAAGGTGAAGGCGGCTGCCGGATCCGTGACGTGGATGCTGGTCATCTTGATGCGCATGGCTGGCACACTATCCGGTCGCGCCATCTCAAGAAAGGTGCGGCTGCGTGGTCCTGCACGATCGAACCGGATGTTAACGGCAAGAGCCCCGATCCGAAGACCGGGGCTCTTGTTCTGCGTGCGCGAGGGGGGATTTGAACCCCCACGCCCTTTCGGACACTGGCACCTGAAGCCAGCGCGTCTGCCGTTCCGCCACTCGCGCGCATTTCGCATGCCCCGCCGGATGGAACCGTTTTTCCCGGTTCGCATTCCTCAAGAACAGCGAGATCAATAGTAGCGTGAAACAGGCCCAAATTCCCAATCGGGGGATCCAGCCCCCTTGATCCGCACGGGCACGGGGATCGATAGGGCCTCAACGGCCGGCGACACCCGCCGCCGTCGCAGTTTGCCCAAGTGAACTTCACCACGTTGCGGCACCGCCGCGGCTTTGGCAATCGTTATTGAATAGGGCCTTTTGGGACACGCACAAGTAGTATCGAATGGGAGAATCGCCAGACCGGTGTGCTCTGTCCGCTTCTCGCAGGCAAAGCATGCCGGACGACAACAGGGAGGAGGCGGCCCGATGGGAATTCTGGACAGTATGGAACGCGGCATCGAGAAGATGGTCCGTGGCGCCTTCTCCGTGGGCGGCAAAGGCCAGGTGCAGCCGGTGGAGATTGCCAGCCGCCTGCGCCGCGAGCTGGACAATGGTTCCATCACGCTTGCGCAGGGCCGCACCTTGGCGCCCAACGTCTTCGAGGTCCGGTTGGGCGACTCCGACTACGCCATGGCTGAACAATGGGGGGCAACCCTGGCCGAAGAACTGTGCGACGTGGTGATCCGCCATGTCAATAGCCAGAAATACACGCTGCAAGGTCCGGTCCGCGTTTCCTTCGCCAAGGACAGCGGCCTCAAGGGCGGCGACTTCGAGGTCCAGGCCACCGTGGTGAAGTCCGACGGCCAACAGCAGCGCCCGGCACAACGCAGCGCACCCGCCGCACCGTCCCGGCAGCCCACCCAACTGCAGGCCGTGCTCGAAATCAACGGGCAGCGCTACTCGCTCAACGCACCCTCAATTGTGCTGGGACGTTCCTCCGAAGCCGACATCATGGTCGACGACACAGGCGTCTCTCGGCGCCATCTGGAGATCCGCACCGCGGGCGGCTCCGCACTGGCCGTTGACCTGGGCTCCACCAACGGCAGCTACGTCAACGGCCAAAAGATCATCGGCCAGACCGATCTCACCGACGGCTCCATCATCACCATGGGCCGCACCCGCATTACCTTCCGCCTGCTGCCAACACGGGGCGGCGGGGCCTAATGGGGGAGCTTGTTGTCACCGCACTGCGGTTCGGTTTCCTGATCCTGCTCTGGATCATGATCATCAGCATCGTCTCGGCCCTGCGGCGCGACCTGCAGATCGGCAAACGCAACCGCACCGGCAGCCCCACCGCGCGGGAAGTGCGCAAGAATCCCGATCTGGCCGAAGCCGCCCCGGCACCCCGGGCCGCTCCGCGCCGACTGGTTGTCACCGAAGGCCCGCTGGCCGGACATTCGCTGGAGCTGGCCGCCAGTCCCATCCTGCTGGGCCGCGCGCAGGAAGCCACGCTGGTACTGGAGGACGATTACGCCTCCGGCCGGCACGCCCGCCTCTTTCCGCAGGGCAGCCGCTGGTTCATTGAGGACCTGGGTTCCACCAACGGCACCTATCTGGCCGAGAACCAATTGACCCGAGCCCTGCCCGTTGACCCGGGAGTTCCCATCCGGATCGGCAAGACGGTCATTGAATTGAGGCCCTGACCGTGGCTCTGGTTCTGCGCTATGCAGCGCGGTCGGACGTGGGCATGACGCGGTCCAAAAACGACGATTCCGCCTATGCCGGCCGCTTTCTTGCCGTAGTTGCCGACGGCATGGGCGGCCATGCCGGCGGCGACGTCGCGTCCGCCTCCACCGTGCTGGACCTGGTCCATCTGGACCGCGCGGGCCATCAGGAGCCGGCCACGGTCCTGGCCGACGAGATCCAGACCGCCAACTCCATCCTTTCGGAGCTGGTGCAGACCGATCCCAAGCTAGCCGGCATGGGCACCACAGTGACCGCCCTGCTGCTTCACGACGACAAGCTCGAATTCGCGCACATCGGCGATTCCCGCGCCTACCGGCTGAAGAACGGAATCTTCGAGCAGGTCAGCATTGACCACACCTTCGTCCAGCGGCTCATCGACGAAGGCCGGCTCCGCCCCGAGGAAGCCGAAATCCATCCGCACCGCAACGTGCTCATGCGCGTGCTGGGCGACGTGGACGCCAGCCCCGAACTCGACCTGGCCAGCCATAATGCCGAGCCGGGGGAGAAGTGGCTGCTCTGCTCCGATGGGCTCAATGCCGTCGTGCCGGACCGAGTGGTGGAGTCGGTGGTGCGCAACGCGCCCACGCTGCAGGACGCCGTGGATCAACTGGTGGACCTTACGCTCGACGGCGGCTCGCCCGACAACGTGACCATTGTGATGATCGAAGTCGTCGAGGCACCGTCGGAAGCCGCTGACACCGCATCCCTGAACCTCAGCGCGGAACCGCTCGAGCCGGCGGCGACCGACGACGGCGGTGCCTCCCCTGCCGCCGCTGCGCCGGCGGTCGCTACGGGCGCCTCTCCGGACGGAGCCTCCGGAGTCCTGGCGGACTCCGAGGCACCCGGCGAACCGACTGAATCCCACGAGGCGATCCGCGCCGACGCCATCCGCCGTGAGCTGGGAAACCGCCCGCATGTGCTCGTGGGTGCCGCGGCGCTGGCCACGGAAACCGGACAGATCCCGATCGTCACGGCCCACTCCAACAAGCGGCGCGCCGCGGCGCTGCTAACCCACAAGGCCCCGGAGGCACCGGAGGCATCCGAAGTTGAAGCGGCTGCTCCGCTCCGCAAGCCGTGGCTGATCCCGGCGTTCCTGACCGTCATGTCGCTTCTGCTGGTGGCTGTGCTGTGGTTCGGCTACCTCTGGACCCAGACACAGTATTTTGTCGGCGCGTCGGATGGACGGGTGGCCATCTTCAATGGCGTCTCGCAGAACTTCGGCCCGCTTGACCTTTCACATGTGGACACCGTTTACAACATCCCGCTGGACAGCCTGCCCGTATATCAACAGCAGCGGCTGAATTCGAGCATCTCCGCCCGGGATCTGGTGCATGCCGAACAAATCGTGGAGCAGCTCAGGATCAGTAGCCAACGGAACTGCCCCGAACCAGGGCCCAGCCCCAGCGCTGTACCGACGGAACGGCCCAACGCCTCACCGCGCGCCACCCCGAGTCCGGCTGCCAGTCCGGAAGCCGCCCTGCCGCCGGAATGTGTAGGTGGATAAGCCATGAGTAACATCCAGACAGCGCCCCGTTCGCGGCGCAACACCGAACTGCTTCTGCTTATACTGGCGCTGGTGGTCGGCATCGGCGCCAACATGCTGGTTGGGCTGGACCAGGACCGCGCGTTCGACAGCGACTTCTTCACCCAAGGCGTCACCCTCGTGGTGCTCGTCCTAGTGGTGCACGTAGTTTTGCGCCTCCGCGCCAAATATGCCGACCCGGTAATACTTCCCATCGTCACCGCGCTGAATGGCATCGGGCTGGCGATGATCCACCGGCTGGACATCGCCACCGGCGACTCTGCGGCAACCCGGCAGCTGTTCTGGACCGGCATCGCCATCGCGGTCGTCGTCGCCGTCATCTGGCTGTTGCGCGACCACCGCGTGCTGCGCCGCTTTACCTATCTGTCGCTGATAGCCAGCGCCGCCCTGCTCATTTTCCCGCTGTTGCCCTTCGTTGGCATGGAGGTCAACGGCGCCAGAATCTGGGTCAACCTAGGCTTCGCCACCTTCCAGCCTGGTGAAATCGCCAAGATCACCCTCGCCATATTCTTCGCCGGGTATCTATCGACCAACCGGGACCTCATCCTGCTTGCCGGCAGGAAAATCGGTCCGCTGCAGCTTCCGCGCTGGCAGGATATGGGGCCCATGCTGGCAGCATGGCTGGTGAGCATCGGCGTGCTCGTCTTCCAGCGCGATCTCGGTTCCTCCATCCTGTTCTTCGGCCTGTTCATGGCGATGATTTACGTGGCCACCAGCCGAGTCAGCTGGGTCATTATCGGCCTGCTCATGATCGCCGTGGGCGGCTTTGTGGCATTCCAGCTCTTTCCGCATGTCACCGCCCGCATCAACAGTTGGATCAAGGCCTTTGATCCCGAGGTCTACAACGCCGTCGGCGGCAGTCACCAGATTGTCCAAGGCCTGTTCGGCTTGGCCAGCGGGGCGCTCACCGGCACGGGCCTGGGCCAGGGCCGCCCGGACCTGGTGACCTTCGCCAACAGCGACATGATCATTGCCGCCCTCGGCGAGGAACTTGGACTGATCGGCCTCTCCGCCATTGTCATGCTCTACGTCCTCTTGATCAGCCGCGGCATCCGCGCCGCTCTGGGCAGCCGGGACGCCTTCGGCAAGCTGCTGGCCACGGGGCTCTCCTTCACCCTGGCGCTGCAGTGCTTTGTGGTGATAGGCGGTGTCACCCGGCTCATTCCGCTGACCGGCCTGACCACGCCTTTCCTGGCCGCCGGCGGCTCCTCGCTGTTGGCCAACTGGCTGATCGTTGCCCTGCTGCTGCTCATTTCCGACGCAGCTCGCCGCCCCACCGTGACCGGCCCGGCAACCGACAGCCGTCCCCCGGGTGACCGGCCGTGGGGCCGCAGCAAGACCAATGAACGGAACACCGGATCCACGGAGGTGATCCAGCCATGAACCAGGCCATCCGCAACACTTGGATTGTCGCCCTCGCGATGTTCGCGCTGCTCTTCGGATCGCTCACCGTGGTGCAGTTTTTCGAGGCCGAGAACCTCAACGCGAACCCCTGGAACAGCCGGACCATCTACAAGGACTTCGACAAGAACCGCGGCGCCATTTTGGTGGACGGGGATCCCATCGCCGAGTCCGTTCCTTCCGATGACGAGTTTGCCTACCAACGGGTCTACAACGAACCGGAGCTCTACGCGCCGATCACCGGCTTCTACTCACTGGTTTACGGCTCCACGCAGATGGAATCGGCAATGAACGCCCAGCTCTCCGGTTCCGGCGACGAGTTCTTCTACGAACAGATCGTGCAGATGTTTTCCGGCGGCCAGGTTGAAGGCGCCTCTGTGGAGCTGACCTTGGACGCCGAACTGCAGCAGCTGGCCTGGGACTTGATGCCCGACGGTGTGAAAGGCTCAATCGTGGTGATGGAGCCGGACACCGGCAACATCCTGGCGATGGTATCCAAGCCCAGCTACGACCCGAACAAGCTTGCCGGCCACAACACCGAAAAGGTCACCCAGAACATGGCGGCACTGGAGGACGTGCCAGGCCTGTCGCCGTTCACCAACGCGGCCAACGAGAGCCTGCTGGCCCCCGGATCCGTGTTCAAGCTGGTGGTAGCGTCTGCCGCCCTGGAGTCCGGCAAGTACGACGCCGACAGCAAGCTGGACAACCCGCCGGCGCTGAAGCTTCCGGGCACCAACGTTGAGCTGCCGAACTACGTCAACGGCGGCTGTGCCGCCCAGACCACCGTCGACTTCTCCTTTGCCCTGGAGCAGTCCTGCAACACTCCGTTCGCCCAGATCGCCATGGACCTGGGTGAAGACGCGATCGCCGAACAGACTGCCAAGTTCGGCTACGGCGAGTCCTACCAGATCCCTACCCACGTCACCGCCAGCCGGTTCCCCACCGGCATGAGCGACGACTTGCTCGCCCAGTCGGCCATCGGCCAGTACGACGTGCGCGTGACACCGCTGCAGGTCGCCATGACGTCCAGTGCCATTGCCAACGACGGCGTGCTGATGAAGCCGAACCTGGTCCGCACCGTCCGTGCGCCGGACCTGCGGGTCATGGACAGCCCGAAGCCCGAAGAGCTTCAGCGTTCCCTTTCCGCCGACAATGCCAAGCTGATCCAAGACTGGATGGTCAATGTGGTGGACCGCGGCATCGGCGGCCGCGCGGCGATTCCCGGCGTAAAAGTCGCGGGCAAAACCGGCACGGCCGAACTGGTGGCCGGCAAAGAAGGCAACAACTCCTGGTTCACCGGGTTCGCGCCCGCGGACGATCCCCAAGCTGCAGTATCAGTGGTCTTCGAAGATGTCGATGTGGCTACCGGTTCTTCACTCGCAAGTACAAGTGCTAAGCAACTCCTAGAGGCGGTGTTAAATAAGTGAGACCTACCTCGGGTATCACATTAGGCGGCAGGTACCAGCTCACTGAACGTATCGCCATCGGCGGCATGGGTGAGGTCTGGAAGGCGCAAGACCAGGTCCTGGGCCGCATCGTCGCCATCAAGATCCTCAAGGAGGAGTACACCGGCGACCCGGGCTTCCTCAACCGCTTCCGCGCCGAGGCCCGGCACACCGCGTTGCTGAACCACATCGGCATCGCCAACGTCTTCGATTACGGCGAAGAGGCCGGATCCGCGTATCTGGTGATGGAACTCGTGCCCGGCCATCCGCTCTCGGCCATCATCGAGCGCGAGCGGGTGCTCTCCCCGGACCGGACGCTGTCGATCATCACCCAGACCGCCAAGGCGCTTGCCGTTGCGCATGCACAGGGACTGGTGCACCGCGACGTCAAGCCCGGCAACCTGCTGATCACGCCCGAAGGACGGGTGAAGATCACCGATTTCGGCATCGCCCGGCTGGCAGACCAGGTGCCGCTGACGGCAACCGGACAGGTCATGGGCACCGCCCAGTATCTCGCCCCTGAACAGGCCACCGGTCAGACCGCCACCGGGCAGAGCGATATCTACTCTCTGGGTGTGATCGGCTACGAGTGCCTCTCCGGTTCCCGGCCGTTCTCCGGTGAGTCGCAGATCGCCATCGCGTTGGCCCAGGTCAACGACACGCCGCCGCCACTGCCTGAGTCGCTCCCGCGGCCGATCCGGGCACTGCTGATGTCAATGCTGGCCAAGGACCCGGCCGACCGTCCCGCCACCGCCGAAAAACTGGCGGAGGCGGCCGACGCCATCCGCGCCGGCGACATCCGTACCGCCGAAGCCGCAGTGCCCGGCATGCTGCTGTTCGAGGGCGAGGGCAACACGGGAGTGATGACTGCCCCGGTGCCCACCACCGGGACCGCTCCCACCCGCGCCGTCAGCCCCGGGACCTCCCAGCTGCCGGCCGTGGCCGGCGCCGGAGCCGCAGCCGGAGCCGCCGGCCTTGGCGCCGAACGTAACTGGACCGACGAGGACCTGGACAGCGACGCTCCGGAGGAGGCGCCGCGCCGCCAGCAGAAGAAGCGCAGCCCGTGGACCTGGCCGCTGATTGGTTTGATCCTGCTTGTGCTCTTCGCCGTCGCCGGGGCGATCCTGCTGCCCATGCTGACGCCCACTGGTGGAACCGAGTCGTCCTCCTCCGCCAGCAGCTCAGCAACCCGGTCGTCTTCGCCGAAGGCAACCTCCGCCACGCCGGTGGAAACGCAGAACGAAACACCAAGCGAAACACCAAGCCAAACGCCGACGGTGGAAGCAAATCGGCTGTCGGCTAATGCGTTCTTGGGCCGGCCGTTCAATGACGTCCGCTCGGAGCTCGAAAACATGGGCTACCAAGTGGTCCCGAACCCGGTGGAGAGCGGCGAATCCAAGAACACAGTCATCGACATCGCGCCAACCGGCACTGTCGAGGTAGGCACGCCGATCACGGTCACTTACTCCACCGGCCCTGGTACGGTCTCCATCCCCGGCGGGCTGGTCGGCCAGTCTGAGAGCCAGGTTCAGAGCGCCTTGGAGAATGCGGGCCTAGTTCCGCAGAAGTCTGGCGAACAACCGAGCGATCAGCCAGCTGGAACCGTCCTCAGCGTGTCCCCGGCCGGCGGCGAAGTCCCTGCCGGCTCCACCGTCAGCTACGTGGTCTCCAGCGGACCCCAGCAAGAGGAAACTCCCGCACCGACCCAGACCGAGTCACCAGCGGCAAAGAATCAGCCGACGACGGGCCCGGATAAGGCAGGCAAGCCATGACCGGATCCCGGTCGGTTTGATGGAAGGAAGACAACCAGTGGACTCGCCGCGCATACTGGCTGGCCGCTACGAGGTTGGTGAACTCATTGGACGCGGCGGTATGGCCGACGTCCTGTTGGGCCGCGACATCCGCTTGGGCCGCTCCGTGGCGATCAAGCAACTGCGCGCCGATCTTGCCCGCGACCCGATGTTGCAGTCCCGCTTCCGGCGGGAAGCCCAAGCGGTGGCCGGGCTGAACCACCCAGCGATTGTTGCCGTCTACGACACCGGCGACATGGATCTGCCCGGCGCAGCGGCGCACGACGTCAAGGTTCCCTTCATCGTGATGGAGTGCGTCCAAGGCAGGACGCTGCGCGAGTTCATCAAGGGCCACGAGCTCGGCATCGACGACTCGATCGCCTACACGCTCGGCATTCTGGCGGCGCTCGAATACAGCCACCGCTCGGGCATTGTGCACCGGGACATCAAACCGGCCAACGTGATGGTCACGCCGGACGGAAGCGTCAAGGTCATGGACTTCGGCATCGCCCGGGCGCTGGCCGATTCGGCCGCAACAATGACGCAGACGCAGGCGGTTCTGGGAACCGCCCAGTACTTGTCCCCGGAGCAGGCCCGCGGCGAAACCGTCGACGCCCGCAGCGACCTGTATTCGGCGGGCTGCCTGCTCTACGAAATGCTTGCCGGCCGGCCGCCGTTCATCGGCGACAGCCCGGTCTCGGTGGCCTACCAACATGTCCGCGAACTTCCCGAACCTGCCAGCCGTTTCAATCCGGCGGTGACCCCGGCGCTTGATTCCGTGCTGGAGCATGCGCTCCAGAAGGACAAAGCCGACCGGTTCCAGACGGCCGCAGCATTTGCTGAAGCGCTGCGCGCGGCCTTGCACGGTGAACTGCACCAGCCGTCCGGTCCGGCAACGGAAGCGTTTCCCGCCCAGGCCTCGGCCACGGAACTGATCACTCAGCAGGTTCAGCCGGTGTCTGGGCAGACCTCAGCACTGACCCCCACGGATTACGCACCCGAGGACGACGCCGGTCCGCACACCGCCGCCTACGACCGTGAGCAGATGCCCACCGCCCTGGCAGTGGGCACCGAACACGATATTGAACCCGAACGCCGCGCAAGGCGCCGGGCCTGGACGGTGACGCTGGTGATCGCTCTCCTGCTGGTGCTGGTGGGCGGCGGCTACTACCTGTACAACGTGCTGGTGCAGAATGCTGTCCCGGATACCGTTGCCGTGCCTGCCGTGGCAGGGCTGGACCAGAATGATGCCACCAATGCCATCTGGGAAGCCGGTCTCAAGCCCCGAGTGGAACAGGAGTTCAGCGACGACGTCGAGAAGGACACGGTGACCCGCACCGATCCTGAGGTCGGCGAACAGGTGGAACCGGGCGGGCAGGTGGTGGTCTACATCTCCCAGGGCCATGAATTCGCGACCATCCCGGACAATCTGGCCGGCCGCACGGAGGCCGAAGTCCGGGACAAGCTCCGGCAACTGGGCCTGGAGCCAGGGGACAGCGAACCGGCGAACAGTGCCACCCTGCCACGGGGCAACGTGGTGACCACGAAGCCCGCTCCCGGCAAGAAGGTGAAGACCGGGGCCACCGTGGACCTGATCGTGTCGAACGGATTGGTCAGCGTTCCCAACATGGTAAACGAAACCATCGAGGACGCCGGCGCCATGCTCGACGATGCCGCGGTCGGCCTGCCTTACCGGGTGGAAGAAGTCGAGAATGAAGTAGTCAAGGCAGGCACCGTCGTCGGACAAAGCGTTAAAGCGGGAACCAACGTCGAGCAAGGCACCGAAATCATCCTGACCGTCGCCGTTGAGCCTCCGCCTCCCGAACCGGAAACCGACCGGGGATCGGATCAAGGCAACGACCGTGGCAATAACGGGGACGGCAACAGCGGCGAAGGGAACAACTCAGGCAACGGAAACGGCCGCGGCAACGACTAATCACACAGTGCCGAGGTAGCCCAACGCCGCGCTCCGCGACCAACGCAGGTGCTTGTCTGCGCTGGGCTTATCAGCGCCAGGCTAGTCAGTGGGAAATCAGCGGGCTGAGCGTGGCAGCACGTTCAGCCGTGCCCGCTGCGCCCAGCGATTCCAGCCAGTTGCCCAGCATCAAGTAGCCGCCTTCGGTCAACACCGATTCGGGATGGAACTGCACGCCCCACAGGGGTGCGCTCCGGTGGGCCAGGCCCATCACCACTCCGCTCTCGGTCTCCGCGGTGATCTCGAGTTCGGCGGGAATAGTACTGCGCACTGCGGCCAGCGAATGGTAGCGGGTGGCGGTGAACGGGTTCGGCACGCCTTCGAAGGCGTTCTGGTTGCGGTGGGTGACGTCGGACGTCTTGCCGTGCATTAGTTCGGGGGCATGGGTCACGGTGGCTCCGTAGGCCTCGGCCAGCGCCTGGTGCCCCAAGCACACACCGAACATCGGCTTTGCCTCCCGGCCGCACCAGCGGATCAGCTCGATGCAGATGCCGGCTTCCGCGGGCGTTCCGGGGCCGGGGGAGACCAGGACGCCGTCGCGGGCTCCGGCCAGTTCCACCGCCTCATCCAGCGTGACGTCGTCGTTCCGCACCACGGTTGTTTCCGCACCCAACTGCTGCAGGTAGGCGACCAGGGTATAGACAAAGCTGTCATAGTTGTCGATGACGAGGATGCGCGGAAATTTGCTCATGTGACGATCGGGCCAATCGTGTTGCGGATGGGAGACTGGTGGAGCCGGTGGCAAGCCCCGATCCGGATAAACGGGAGCCCTGCGTCAACCAGCAGCACTTCACTATGATCTGCCCGCGGCAGCGGTCCCGGCAAATGCGCGGCGGCGAACGTCACATACATTGGCTAGACTGAACAATTAGACGGCCCGACGGCGGTGGACTCGCGTGGAGACTGCAGCCCGGTCCAAGCATGCCAACCGCCCCTGTTGCCCCGGAGGATCTGTGCCCGAGTCGAAGCGCCGCAAGAGGACCGAACGGCGTCCCGAGGAATTGACTGCCAAGGGCAACCAGCCCAATGCCGTCTGGTTCAAGCCGGTCATGTTCGGCCTCATGATCGTGGGCCTGCTGTGGATCATCGTTTTCTACATCACGCAGGGAGCGTGGCCGCTGCCGGCCGCAGGGTCCTGGAACATCATGATTGGTTTCGGCATCGCCATCGCCGGATTCCTGATGACGACCAGGTGGCGTTCGTAGGCAGTGGTGCTGGTCGATAACGGCATCTACGTCAACGGCGTACGTGCCTCCACCCCGAAAAACCTGGAGCAGACGTTCACCGAACTGCACCGGTACGGTGGAATGGCGTGGATCGGCCTCTACCGGCCGAGCGAGCCAGAACTGGCCACCGTGGCAGCTGAGTTCGATCTGCACTATCTGGCCGTGGAGGACGCCCTGCGCGGCCACCAGCGCGCCAAGCTCGAAAGGTACGGCAGCACGCTGTTCACCGTGCTCCGGCCCGCCCGCTACATCGATGAGACGGAGAAGGTGGAGTTCGGCGAACTGCACGTCTTCATGGGGCAGAATTTCCTGATTACCGTCAGGCATGCCGAGTCACCGGACCTGTCGCGCGTACGGCATCGGATGGAAGCTGTACCTGATCTGCTGGCTGCGGGCCCGCAGGCGGCGCTCTACGCGGTCCTGGACCAGGTCGTGGATGAGTACGAACCGGTGGCGTTCGGCCTGGAGAACGACATTGACGAAATCGAAGACCAGCTCTTCGGCGGGGACCCCAACGTTTCACGACGGATCTACGAGTTGCTGCGCGAAGTCATCGAGTTCCAGCGTGCCATCCAGCCGCTGGAGAGCATCATTTCCATCCTGCACCGCGGCCCGGAGGACCATGCCCTGGACCTTGAGGTGGCCCGAGGCCTGCGCGACGTCCAGGATCACGTGATCCGGCTGACCGAGCGAGTCAATGCTTTCCGGGCCCTGCTGCAGAATGCCCTAAGCCTCAGTTCGACGCTGCAGGCGCAGAAACTCACAGAAACCAGCGTCGCGCAAAACGAGCAGGTCAAGCGGATCTCGTCATGGGCAGCCATTCTCTTCGCTCCGACTCTCGTAGCGGCAATCTATGGAATGAACTTCAAGGCGATGCCCGAGCTTCACTGGCCCTTGGGCTACCCCTTTGCTCTGGTCCTCATGGTCCTGACCGCCTTCGGGCTCTATTGGTTCTTCAGACGCAATAAGTGGCTCTAACCCGCACGCTCGGGTGGAACGCCAGGCGCCCGCTCCCAATCCGGGAACGGGCGCCTGTCTTGCTAACGGGCTGCGCCTAGCTACGGCGCGGAACGCTCAGCCTTCGTCGGCGGCGGCGATCACGGCAGCAGTAACCGCCGGAGCGACCCGCGAATCCAGCGGGCTGGGAATGATGTAGTCGGCGGCAAGATCGTCCCCGACGATGTCCGCGATTGCGGTGGCAGCTGCTACCTTCATCGCGGATGTAATCCGGCGGGCACCGGCATCCAAGGCACCGCGGAAGATACCCGGGAAGGCCAGCACATTGTTGATCTGGTTGGGGAAGTCGCTGCGGCCGGTGGCCACGACCTTGGCGAACTTGGCCGCCGTTTCCGGGTGTACTTCAGGGTCCGGGTTGGACAGCGCGAAGATAATGGCGTCGTCGGACATCTTCTCCAGCGTCTCTTCCGGGATCGTGCCGCTGGAAACGCCGATGAACACATCCGCGCCGTCGAGCGCCTGCGCGCTGCCGCCGGTGGTGCCTCGCGGATTCGTGCGGGCCGCGTAGGCAGCCTTGATGTCGGTCAGGTCGCCGCGGTCCCTGTGGATAATGCCGCGTGAATCCAGCAGGGTCACGTCAGCAATGCCGGCAGCCAAGAGGATCTCGGCAACGGCGATGCCGGCAGCGCCAGCTCCGGAGATGACCACTTTGAGCGAGGACAGTTCGCGGTTGACCACCTTGGCGGCGTTGGTCAGTGCGGCGAGAGCAACGACGGCGGTGCCGTGCTGGTCGTCATGCATGACCGGCATGTCCAAGGCTTCGATCAGCCGTGCTTCCAGTTCGAAGCAGCGCGGCGCGGAAATGTCCTCAAGGTTCACGGCGCCGAAGCTCGAACGCAGCCTCACCAATGTCTCAATGATCTCGTCGACGTCGGTGGTCTCCAGGACCAAAGGAATCGAATCCAGGCCGGCAAATTGCTTGAAGAGGGCCGCCTTGCCCTCCATCACCGGAAGCGATGCGGCCGCACCGATGTTGCCCAGGCCCAGGACCGCGGTCCCGTCGGAGACCACGGCCACTAAACGTGAGGCCCACGTGTACTTCTGCGCCAGTTCAGGATCCGTGTTGATCGCGCGGCTGACCTGGGCTACTCCGGGGGTGTAGGCGATGGAAAGGTCGCGCTTGCTCTCCAGCGGCGCAGTGAGGCCGATCTGCAGCTTGCCACCCTCGTGGGCGCTGAAGATTTCCTCGCTGGTGAGGTCGATTCGTGCGGAGTTGCCGGTTTCGGTAGTCACGTATGTTTCCTTCTGTTGATCCTTCCCATCACGGAAGGGCGCATGGGTGGCCCGGCCTGGCACAGGCTGGCAGGAGCAGGTCCTCGATCAGACCCGGCAGGCCGTGCAAAACGCGAGGGCGCGGCATTCGATTCGACTGTCAACTGGGTTCGGGACGGCCGCGCAGTCCATGGCTGGTCGAGCCAGGGACCGGATTTTCAAGATTACCCGACGGCCGGGTTGCCGGGCCCGCTTGTGTCTCCCGCCGTTCGATTGTGTCGCGCCTCCACGGTAATGCACGCCACGCTGCAGGGGTTGCAGTCTTAGTTGTCCACGTTTTCACACTTGTAGACCGAAGTTATCCACAGGCGTGCATAACTTTGGGGATTATTCCCGCCTCTGCCCCTCCATCGCCGGAACCACGTTATCCACACCTGTGGAACTACATGTGTGTAACTTATCCTCACTGTGGACAACCCCTGTGGATAAAACCGTTTATCCATGGAAAGCGACCGGAGTCTCTCCACAGTCCCACCCACAGGCTGGGGAAATAACAAAGGCGGGCAGGTAACCGCATCCGAAAAGGACGCGGAACCTGCCCGCCTGGGGCGAACCTGGCGTGCCTAGCCGAAGGCCTTGAGCGCCGTCACTGCCACCAGGAGCAGGAAAATGGCTGTGAGACCCGCGAACTGCACGATGCTGCGGTTTTTACCCTTGGGTGCGTAGGCCAGCACCACTGCGGACAGGGCGCCGACCAGCAGACCGCCCAGATGGGCCTGCCAGGCTATCCCGGCCACCACAAACCCCAGCACGGCATTGATACCAATCAGCACCAACAGCGACCGCACGTCGCCGCCCCGCTGCCGCTGCACAATGAACAAGGCCCCAAAGAGTCCAAAGATCGCCCCCGAGGCGCCGACCACCGGAACATTGGGCGCCGAAAGCAGGAGCACGCCTACCGATCCGCCGAAGCCGGACAACAGGTACAGCGCCAGGAACCGCAGGCGGCCCAGTAATGGCTCCAGGTGCCGGCCCAGGATCCACAAGGCGTAGAGGTTGAAGGCGATGTGCAGCAGAAAGTTCGGCGAATGCAGGAAGGCCGAAGTGATCATCCGCCATGGTTCCGCCGGGAGGTATGGATTCGGCAGGGTGTACAGCGGAGCGTACAAGAACTGTTCGGTGAAGCCCGGGATCACCCACTGCAGCAGGTACGCAACGGCGCAGATGCCGATTAAGGTCAAGGTCACCACCGGCCGGCCCATCACCGCGGCTCCGCCGTAGACCGTACGCACCGCGGGCGTGCTTCGGGAGGTTTCCCTGACGCAATCGACGCACTGGATGCCTACCGAGGCCGTGCGCTGGCATTCGGGGCAGGCCGGGCGGCCGCAGCGCTGGCAGCGCACATAGGAGACGCGGTCTGGATGCCGCGGGCAGACAGGGACATCGGTCTGCGGCGGTTCGGCCGGCATTCCGTAGGACATGGAGGCGCTCCTGCTGGGACATGGTCCCCGCCCGGCGTTCCGGGCGGGGACGGTAGGCAACTTAGAGCTGCTCTACGGTGATGTTGTTGATGACCACATCTTCCAGCGGCTTGTCACGCATGTCCGTGGCCACAGCATTAAGGGAATCGACGACGGCGCGAGAGGCTTCGTCGGTGACGTCGCCAAAGATCGTGTGCTTGCCCTGGAGCCAGGTGGTGGGGACGGTGGTGATGAAGAACTGCGACCCGTTGGTGCCGCGGCCACCCTGGATACCTGCATTGGCCATGGCCAGCTTGTACGGTTCGTTGAAGTCCAGGTCCGGGTTGATTTCGTCGTCAAATTGGTAACCCGGGCCGCCGATTCCCTGGCCCAGCGGGTCGCCTCCCTGGAGCATGAAGTCCTTGATGATGCGGTGGAAGATCACGCCGTCGTAGAGGGGAGCGTTGGTCTCTTCACCGGTTTGCGGGTGCTTCCAGGTGATTTCACCGGTGGCCAGTCCCACGAAGTTCTTCACGGTCTTCGGGGCGTGGTTGCCGAACAGGTTCACCACGATGTCGCCGTGGTTGGTGTGGATAGTGGCTTTAGCTGTAGCAATGGCAGTCATGGCACCATTCTTCCACGCCGATTTCGGCCGGAGCCCGCCAATGGCCGGTTCCGCGGTGAGTGAAAATCCTCCGCATTCCTTCAACGGCATAGCCGTGCCCAAGCACAGGAAGTAGGCTGATGAGCGACCGTCACCATCTCCGGGAGGTAGTAGTGAAGAAAACCGATCGAGTAGCCCGCGATGCAGAAGGCAACATTTTTGTCGCCGTAGGAACGGCAAAGGACTGGGCCTCTCCCAAAGTGGAAGCCGCTAGGAACTGGGCCGTCCCGCGGATTGAAAAAGGTATTGGAGCCGCAGCGAAGGATCTCTCGCACGGCGTTGCCACTGTCACGCCGCGACTCCAGGAGAAGCTGGACAGCTTGGCCCCAATGATTTCCCACGCCGTGGATGAAGCGGCACCGCGGATCCAGGTCACCCTCGACCGTGCAACCCCGGCCATCACGCATGCCCGCGACAAGGTGGTCAGCGAGTACATTCCGACCGTCTCAGCCCGGATCGGCGCAACCGCCGACCAGGTCGCCAGGACCTTGGACAAGGACGCCGTGCCTCCCTCGGTTCAAGCTGCACTCATCAAGGCCGGCGGATCCAAACGAGCCATCAAGAAGATCCAGAAGGCGGCTGCTGAGAGAGCAAAGCTGACCGCCATGGAGCTGCAGAAAGCCCACAAGGCAGGTGCCAGAAGCGCCAAGCTGTCCGCCGCCAAGGAGCTGAAGGAGCAGCAAAAGTCCGGCGGCGGCAAGGTTTGGCTGATCATTGGCATTCTCGCCGCAGCAGCCGTGGCCGCCGTGGCCGCCTGGCGCGCAGCACGGCCCGTCGAAGATCCGTGGAAGACACCGGTCCAGCCCACCACCCCGCCTGCCGCACAGGTAACCAACACCACCAATGCGACACCGACTGCAGCAACCGCTGAGACTAGTGCTGGAACCACTTCTGCTACCGGCTCGGCCAAGCATGCCGTGGAAAACGTGGGTGCAGATGCTGCAGCGGGCACTGCCCCGGGCCAAGCTGCTGCAGCAACCGGCGCCGCCAGCAACGGCGCCTCCCGTTCGGCGCGTTCGGCCGGGCAGAAGGCAGCTGAAGTTGCCGACAAGGCGGAGGAGAAGGACGCCAAGGAGTAAGTCCCTAGCGAACCCGACCTGCGAATGGGAGCTCCCGGATGGGGGCTCCCATTCGCCGTTTCAGGACGCAGCGAAGCACGGCCCGCGCCTCCCCGCCCACAGAGAACACGGCTGATAGATTCATGCCGTGAAGAACGCCGCGCCCGGGGTATCGATCATCATTCCGGCCTTCAATGAAGAGTCCGTCATCCGCCAGTGCATCTATGCTGCCCTGTGCCAGTCCGTGGCTCCAGCGGAAATCATCGTGGTGGACAACAAATCCACCGATGCAACAGCTGACTTGGTCCGCCAAATGCAGGACGAGTACCCGGACGTGCCGCTGATCCTGCTTCATCAGGATGCCGAACAGGGCCTGATTCCCACCCGCAATTTCGGTTTTGCCCACGCCACCGGGGAAATCCTGGGCAGGATCGACGCGGATTCGGTGCTGGAACCAGACTGGGTCGAGCAGGTGCAGCGGGCCTTCGCCGACCCGGAAGTGATGGCGTGCACCGGCCCGGTGCTGTACTACGACATGCCGATGCGCCGCTTCGGGTTGCAGGCCGACGACCGCATGCGCCGCTTTGTGTTAAAGCTGGCCAAGAAGCAGTACCACTTCCTCTTCGGATCCAATATGGCCATCCGGCGCGGAGCCTGGGACATCATCAGCCAAGAGGTTTGCCGTGATGAAGAGGACCAGTTGCACGAGGACATCGATATTTCGGTTCATCTGGCCGACCACGCTCTCAGGATCCAATACGTGCCGGAAATGATCAGCGGCATGTCCGCCCGCCGGTTGGAAGATTCGCCCAAGGACTACCGGTACTACGTCACTCGCTTCGAGCGGACGTACAAAGCGCACAAGATCCACCGCCGCGTGCTTCAGGTGCCGATGCTGATCTTCATGACCGTGTACTATCCGGCAAAACTGCTGCGCCGGGTCCACCAAGCCCGCACCCAGCTGCGCGTTCCCCGCGGCGGGCTGTAGCCGGCTATTCCGGGGCCGGGCCCCTGGCTTCCGGGGCCGGCGCCGGGGCAACCAGTTTTGGCCGGTTCTGGGCAAGCACAACGGCGGCCAGCCCGGCCAGGATCAGGCCCAGCCCGAGGTAGGTGCCCCACGGCAGGCTCTGATTGAGGAAAATGGCCGCCAGCAGCGCTGCTCCTGGAATTTCCAGCAGGATGAACATGGAAACCACCAGCGGACTCAGGACGGCCAGCAGGTGGTTGAAGACCGAGTGGCCCAGCAACTGGGCGACGCCGGTCACGCCGATGATCCCGACCCAGGCATCAACTGGGAACCCGACCAGCGGTTGGCCGAATGCCAGCGCCATCACCAGCAGGATCACTGCGCACAGACCGTAACAGATGGTGGTGTACGGTCCGGTCGAGAGGCGGCGACGAACCCGCCCTCCGGCCATCGTGTAGATTCCTGCCATAGCTCCGCCGATCAGGCCAAGCAGGTCGCCCAGGAGCGCTTCGCTGGAGACCCGCAGGTCGAACCCGGAAATCACCAACACCCCGACGAAGGCGAGACCGACGCCGGACAAGATCAGCCGCGACGCCTTGACTCCTCGAAGCCGATTAAACAGGACTATCCATGCCGACTGCAGGCAGACCAGAGCGGTCGCCGCCGCCACGGAGGTCAACTGCAGCGCCGTGATGAAGCAGGCGAAGTGAAGTGCCAGCGCGGCCGCCGCCAGCGCGCTGTAGCCAAGGTCCGACGTCGTGAGTTGCCGGAACTCCCGGCGGTGGCCGATGGCTGACGGAACTCCCATCACCACTGCACCGAGCATGTTTCGCCAGAACGCGATGGCGAGGGCCGGCGCTGCAGTGGCCGCCATGATGGGACCAGAGGCGGAAATGCCGAGCACGGCCAGCGTGGCCAGGAAAATGATCACCCCATCAGCGTAGGGGCGACACGGGGCAATCACGCATCCGGTACACATGCAGAGAGGCCCCGATCCGCAGATCTGGGCCTCTCTCATCGGGTGGAGGCAAGGGGACTCGATCAGGCCCCTGTCGCCGTGGGTCAGCCAACGCTCTTTGTGGGCCGGGTTGCCACAACATAATGTCAGTCGTACTGCCCGCGCGGCGGTCTGTTGACTGCTCCGTTAGGCTCAGGGCATGGGCGCCAAGGACAAGAAACAGCCGACCAAAGGCCAAGCCTTGTTCATGGGCTTTATTGCGTTGTTGCTGGTGACCAACACGGTGGTTGCCGTCGTGGTGGAGGGCCGCCCTGCAACGGTCTTCTACTGGATTTCCTTTGCCCTGGGTCTAACGCTCGTGGCCGTGAGCGTGTGGTGTTATCGACTAGCTGTGAAAAGTCCACCCCCGCACGAGTAGCACACACGATAATGTCGGTTATGTTGTGGGCGTTGAAGCCCATCACGGATCGGGCGCACGATCAGGCGGTCGTCCAGGCTGCAGAACATGTAGGCGGACCCGCTACAGTCGTCCACATTTATGTGGAGCTGACTTGCCTCAGCGCCGGGACTCTCCTTTTGCATGACAGTGACGAAGTAGCCTGCGCGGATCCGAATGAGGGTACAACCCGCGCATTCTCGTCATCTCCACTGTCACCGGACCAATCCTCTTTCGAGGTGACGGGCGCTCCGGATGTCAGCTACACGGTGAAGGCCGTCTACGAAAATGGATCATCTGTTCAATAACCTCATCCCATCTCGGGAAGGCAACGCCGAGGACAGCTACCAGCAAGGTGGGCGGGCGCCACTGTCACTCCTCGTTTACTTCTTCCTCTTGCGATCTGCCTGAGCCAAAGCAGCTACAGAGATCAGCAGAAAGACCATGCCTACCGCGGTTCCCCAAAATCCGACGTTTCCCTGGGCTACGAGGATCAGAGACCACACAAGGCCGACTCCGGCGCATGTGGCGAGACTCCAACGGAATGTGCTCATCGTTCCTCCTGCGTTCATCAGACATGGACTGCTTGGCGCTAGGCTACCCGCATGGGGAAAGAGCCGGTCGGTAGGTTCGGCGCATTGACGCAAAAAGAAGCGCTGCTCTTGACTGTTGTTTGGATGGTCGGAGGTATTGCCACTGCTGTGCTCCGCCTGGCGAACGGTGAGTCCCTTCTCGTCAGCCTGCTGATCTCCTCAGGATTTTTCGTCGCCGCCGGACTCATGTTCGTGGCGTGGCGCATAGCCAAGAGCCGCGCCGAAAGAAACCGGAGTTAGTCCTTCAACGCCCAACCTTCTTCAGGGTGACGGGCGCCTGTTTGTTTCCTTAGCCGAGTTCTGAACTGATGGCGACCACCAACAGCACGGTGGTCACAAAGAAGGGGGCCGCGCCGAGTGAGAACCCAATCCAAGGCCATCGCCTGTGTTCGGGCCGGGCTGTGACGCGTTGGATAAGGGCCATGCAGGTGACGAGGAATGTCACCGGCAGGTACAGGTCGATCACCCACCTCCTGATGTGGAGGCGCTGTGCAAGCGTAGGATCCACCGGTGGTGTCAGCGAATCAGGGAGGCTCGCAGCACTAATGCTCAGCAGCGTCACGACCCAGATGCCGACCAAGGCAAGCAGCATCAAGATGGCAAGTGACCAGGCCGGGACGACGGGACGCCTGTTAGGCAAGTAGACCGTGACCAGGATCCCGAGCAATCCGAAGCCCGCCATGGCAACTCCACCCCATAAAACAGCGTCGCCCACCGCTGCCCCGATTTCTTGGGAATGGGTCTGGACAGCGTCTGTGGACAGGTAGACGAAGTGGTGCAGCAGGAGCACTTACGCGGGAAGGAGGGCCAACCCGATCAGCGTTCTCGCCCAGATGGACGACCACCAAGACGTACTATTCCTCGAAATGTCGGCTACGTTTGACTGCACTCGGGACTACCCCTTCTCCAGAGACTTCGCGCTATTGCCGTGGCAGGCACCGGCGAGTGACCACGCTCGGAAGTGCGAAGCCGCAGTTATTCCGTGTCGAGAACGGCGTCGCTTCTTGGTGCCCATGCCTTCTCCGAAACGGAGAGGTTCGACAGAGGAGATAGCCGGCAATGATCAAGATCAGATGGACCGCCGAGTTCATTCCGCCTTCTATGACCCATCCCTCGCCCCAGCGTGGTTTGGGATAGTTGGGATTGGGGAACGTCGATCCGTGTGTCGCCAAGACAGCGCTCACGGCGACTTGAATGAGGGTTGCTGCCACGAACCCTGAACGAAAAGCGAAGCGAGTGCCCTTGGATTGATTGCGTACAGCCAATGCCAGCACGGCGATAGACACAGCACCTACTGCCGCTATTGCCAGCAGTTGGGGAAAGCCAGGGTTTGGCTCGGTGACAGCGACCAACTGATTGTCGATGCCGAATACCGCGCCGCCACGGACTCCCACAATCTGTATGGTCAGGATGCCGATGAGGCACACGGTGGAAAAGCTGAGGAGCACTCCACCCGCGAACCAGATTACCTTCGTGATGTCATGCTCCTTTTTCTCGCTTTGTCTTCGCCATGCACCGGAAGGGAGTGGCTCGGAAGGCCCCGGCGTGAATAACCCTTATATGGACTGAACCTACCTGATGCGGCTCAGCAAGATCGGGAATTGATCAACGATCCCCAGCAACGAAAAGACCAGCCGCACAGACGATGCAGAGCGCACCGACCAAACTCAGGGAAAGCAGCGCTGTCCGCTGCGGCCCTAGCGGTTCCCCTTTCCGCCGCGGCCGCGCGATGTTGTAGATGGCCGATCCCATATTCAGGATCAGACCGACGGCGAGGAGCATCATTGCCTGCTGCTGCATGGCCCCATCGTTGCACCGCCAGCTGGGGAGACCGTATCGGGCTCTACCCGGCGGAGCCTGGTACGAGCCCAAGTGGGACGGCTACCGTGCGGTGATTGCCCGCGACGGGGATGAGACTTCCATCTGGTCGCGGCAGGGCAAGAATCTGTCTCGGTACTTTCCGGATCTGATTCTGATCAAAGCAGCGTCAGAGCAGCTGCCGCCGGGCTATGGCAGACGATCGTCGGCAATGCGCATCGAACGTCACCAAGTGGTTCGCTGACGGTATTGTTCAATCAGACGCAAGTCGATGAGCGTTAACCAGAACGGCCGATTCGTGAATGAATTATTCACGAATCGGCCGTTCTGGTTGTTGGGTGAGGGTCTGCCGCCCTACGCCGGCGCTATGTGCAGCAGTGGCAAGAGTTGGAAGGTCACCAGAAGGTTTACCAGGAACCCTGCGATGCCGGTAGCGCCGATGCCGACTGCGGCGCCGGCCAGAGCCTTGCCAGCCCCACGGCGTATTCCCGTTGCACCGAGAATCACGGCGGTGATGTTCAGAGCGATGACGATACCCCAGACGATGGCGGCGAAAGTGAAGAGGTTGTCGTAGTCCCCCCTGGCTGCTGCCTGCCGTGCGGAGATGGGGCCGGCGTAGGTGGCGAACCAGGTGAGCAGTACACCGATCGCTGCGGCGATAAATGCCGCCCATGCGATCTTGCCGGCCCGCCGACTGGTCGAAACGGGTTGCGCTCGGGAACCCGACCGGGCCTCGGGAGAAGTCTGCTGATCGCTCATATTCCGGAGTCTAACTGTGTCGCGTGGCACTGGGACCTACTTGCGTCTGTTTTGACAGGCGGATTTGAAAATCCATTCACCAGCGCCAAGGGTGTACCGGGTGGCTCAGCCCTTCAGCCGCGGCCGGGCCTCGGTAGGCGCACCGGGCGCACCTAGTCGAGACGACTGTCAGCTCCCCGCATGTTTCCGCGGGAGTCCTAGGCGCACTAGACCAAACACGAAGCACTACCAGTTCTATACCGTAGACCTACCAAGTGAAGCGGTCCGGAGGGTCGCCTCTTGGTAAGAACATTGGGCACTTCGCTATCGAAAACGGCGCCGACCTGCGGTTATACAAAAAGGAAGACCCGAACCTTGCGGTTCGGGCCTTCCTTTCATCCGGTGGAGGCAAGGGGACTCGAACCCCTAACCCCCTGCTTGCAAAGCAGGTGCGCTACCAATTGCGCCATGCCCCCGGAGGGTTTCGGCCGGTATCCGGCCGGCCGAGACGGAGTCAGTCGACTTTATCAGTCGCCTTGCTCCATGCGGATCTCTCCGCTTCGGATTCCTGCCACTTCTTATAAGCGAACACACCCGCGGCCGCGGCTGCCAACAGCAGCAACTTCTTCACGGTGTCCTCCCGAAATCGGTGGAATGGGTAAATCCGTGGGCGTACCAGGACTTGAACCTGGGACCTCTTCGTTATCAGCGAAGCGCTCTAACCGCCTGAGCTATACGCCCCCTGCCCTTGCGGGCCGAGATACGACTTTACAGTACGCCGGGCCGGAACTTCAAATCCGCTCAGTCGTCCGTCAGCGTGACCCCGATGCCGCCCACCAGCGTGGCCGAGATGTTGTACAGCACCGCGGACAACATGGCCAGCGCGGTCAGCAAGACCACGTTCACGACGGCGATGATGGTGGCGAAGGATGCAACCTGTCCCAGTGATGCATAGGAGCGCAGGTCGAAGCCGCCGCCCTCAGTACCGGCAATTTCGCTCAGAAGCCCGTTGACGCGGTCAAAAATGCCGGTGATGTCCAGCGTTGTCCAGAGCACGATCGATGCCACGACGGTGACGATGCCCAAGGCAACGGAGAGCAGGAAGGCCATCTTCAACACCGACCACGGGTCCACCTTGCTGACCAGCAGTCGGGCACGGCGGACCTTGGCTTTCGGCGCCGGCCGCACCAGTCCGGGCTGCCCGGCGGGGCGCTGCCCGCCGTTGGCCGGACGCTGCCCGCTGCTGGCCGGACGCTGGGCGGGGCGGGCGGGCGTGCCGCCGCGAGTGGTACCAGCCCGAGGCGCGTTGGCCGGCTGCGGGCGGGTGCCCGGCCGTGGCGTTTTAGGTGTACTCACTCGTTACCTCCGTTTTCCGGCGCCGGCGTTTCGGCTGCGGACTGCGTCATGTCTGCGTCCAACGGTACTTCATCGTTGGCCTGCGGCGCAGTTTCGGCGTCGGTTTCGGCATCGGTTTCCGCGTCGATCTCGGCGTCGATTGCGGTGCCGTTTTCGGGAGCTTCCGGAGCGTCCGGATTCTCGGTATCTTCCTCGTCGCCGCCCAGGCCCCGCTCGGAGTTCCGTGCCACGGCGATGATGCGGTCCTTCTTGTCCGGCTTGGCGAAAATGACGCCCATGGTGTCGCGGCCGCGTGCGGGAACGCCGGCGACGGACGAGCGGACCACCTTGCCGCTTTCCATCACCACCAGCACTTCATCCTCTTCCTGGACAATCAGTGCGCCGACCAAATGCCCGCGTTCCTCTTGGTACTTGCCCACCTTGATACCCAGGCCCCCGCGGCCCTGAACGCGGTATTCGTCGGCCAAGGTCCGCTTGGCGTAGCCGCCTTCGGTGACAATGAAGACGTAGGAGTCGTCGCGCACCACGCCGGCCACCAGGAGCTCGTCGTCTTCGCGGAACTTCATGCCTGTCACGCCCGAGGTAGCCCGGCCCATCGGCCGCAGGGCTTCGTCGGTGGCGGTGAAGCGCAGCGACTGGCCCCGGCGGGAAACCAGCATCATGTCGTCGGTTTCAGAGACCAGCCGCGCCGACACGAGTTCGTCGCCTTCGCGCAGGTTGATCGCGATGACACCGGCGGACCGGTTGGTGTCGTAGTCTTCCAGCCGGGTCTTCTTGATCAGCCCGCGTTTGGTGGCCAGCACCAGGTAGGGAGCCTGCTGGTAATCCTTCAGGTCCATCACCTGGGCAATGTGCTCATCCGGCTGGAACGCCAGCAGGTTCGCTACGTGCTGCCCCTTGGCGTCGCGTCCGGCTTCGGCCAGCTCGTAGGTTTTGGCCCGGTAGACCCGACCCAGGTTGGTGAAGAACAGCAGCCAGTGGTGCGTCGTCGTGACAAAGAAGTGCTCGACGACGTCGTCCCCCCGCAGTTGGGCGCCGCGCACGCCCTTGCCGCCGCGCTGCTGCGACCGGTAGTTGTCGCTGCGGGTGCGCTTGACGTAACCGCCGCGGGTAATGGTGACCACCATTTCCTCTTCGGGAATGAGGTCTTCCACGCTCATGTCCCCGCCGTAGCCCATCATGATCTGAGTCCGCCGGTCGTCGCCGAACTTCTCAGTAATCTCGGCCAGTTCCTCGCTGACAATGCTCCGCTGCAGTTCTTCGGAGGCCAGGATGCGGTTGAACTCTTCGATCATGCGTTCCAGTTCCGCGTGGCGGTCCTGGATCTTTTGCCGTTCCAGCGCGGCCAGGCGGCGCAGCTGCATGTCCAGGATGGCCCGGGCCTGCTGCTCGTCGATGTCCAGCAACTGCATCAGGCCGTCGCGGGCCTCTTCGGAGGTGGAGGAGGCACGGATCAGCGCGATGACTTCGTCCAAGGCGTCGAGAGCCTTGAGCAGGCCGCGCAGGATGTGCGCTTCTTGCTCGGCCTTGTTCAGCCGGAAGCGGGTGCGGCGGACAATGACTTCCAACTGGTGCGTGACCCAATGCCGGATGAAGGCATCCAGGGTCAGGGTGCGCGGCACGCCGTCGACGATCGCCAGCATGTTGGCTGCGAAGTTTTCCTGCAGCGAGGTGTGCTTGTAGAGGTTGTTCAGGACCACCTTGGCCACGGCGTCGCGCTTGAGCACGATGACCAGGCGCTGGCCGGTACGGCCGGACGTCTCGTCACGCAGGTCTGCGATGCCGGCGACTTTGCCGTCCTTGGCCAGTTCGGCAATCTTCATCGCCAGGTTATCCGGGTTGGCCTGGTAGGGAAGTTCGGTGACCACCAGGCAGGTGCGGCCCTGGATCTCCTCGACGTTGACCACGGCCCGCATGGTGATCGAACCGCGGCCGGTGCGGTAGGCGTCTTCTATGCCCTTGTGTCCCAGGATCTGCGCCCCGGTGGGGAAGTCCGGGCCCTTGATCCGCTGGATCAGGGCCTCGAGAAGCTCTTCGCGGCTGGCGGTTGGATTTTCCAGATACCACTGGACGCCGGCTGCCACTTCCCGCAAGTTGTGGGGCGGGATGTTGGTGGCCATGCCGACGGCGATGCCCGAGGAACCATTGACCAGCAGGTTCGGGAAGCGGGCCGGCAGAACGGTGGGTTCCTGGTTCTTGCCGTCATAGTTGTCCTGGAAATCAACGGTGTCTTCGTCGATGTCGCGGACCATTTCCAGCGCCAGCGGGGCCATCTTGGTTTCGGTGTACCGCGGGGCGGCAGCGCCGTCGTTGCCGGGTGAGCCGAAGTTGCCCTGTCCCAGCGCCAGCGGGTACCGCATGGTCCAGTCTTGGATCAGGCGGACCAGTGCATCGTAGATGGCCATGTCGCCGTGCGGGTGGTACTGGCCCATGACCTCGCCCACCACGCGGGCGCACTTGTTGAAGGAGCGCTCCGGCCGGTAGCCGCCGTCGAACATCGCGTAAAGCACGCGCCGGTGCACCGGCTTGAGTCCGTCCCGGACGTCCGGCAGTGCGCGGCCCACGATAACCGCCATGGCGTAGTCCAGGTAGGACCGCTGCATTTCGGTCTGCAGGTCAACCTGCTCCACCCGGTCCGTGAGGATTTCGCCCTCGATCGGCTCTTCGCCGATGCCTTCCGGCAGGTCCGGCGTCTCTTCGTCGCTCATCGTTTAAGTTCCTTTACGTCAAAGCCTGGTCGCGATCCGCTG
The DNA here is from genome assembly GCF_059091865.1 of Arthrobacter sp. B0316-1-20. Taxonomy (NCBI): domain Bacteria; kingdom Bacillati; phylum Actinomycetota; class Actinomycetes; order Micrococcales; family Micrococcaceae; genus Arthrobacter; species Arthrobacter sp. B0316-1-20. The sequence goes on from NZ_JBNHHC010000011.1 coordinate 108,363, forward strand.
CTTGGGTCCGCCGGCGGCGGGCCCCAGGGGACACGCTAGATATCGAGGAAGCGGACGTCCTTGGCATTCTGCTGGATGAAGGAGCGCCGGGATTCGACGTCTTCGCCCATCAGCACCGAGAAGATCTGGTCCGCTGCGGCGGCGTCCTCCATGGTCACCTGCAGCAGTGTGCGGTGGTCCGGGTCCATGGTGGTGTCCCACAGCTCCGTGTAGTCCATCTCGCCCAGGCCCTTGTACCGCTGGATGCCGTTTTCCTTGGGCAGCCGCTGGTTGTTTGCGAGGCCGCGGCGTACGGTTTCGTCTCGTTCGCGGTCGCTGAACACATAGTCGTGCGCGTGGTTAGACCACTTGATCCGGTACAGCGGCGGCTGCGCCAGGTACACGTAACCGTGTTCGATCAACGGACGCATGTACCGGAACAGCAGGGTCAGCAGCAGCGTGGTGATGTGCTGGCCGTCCACGTCGGCATCGGCCATCAGGATGATTTTGTGGTAGCGGGCCTTCTCGACGTCGAAGTCCTCACCGATGCCGGCACCGAACGCGGTGATCATGGACTGGACTTCGGCGTTGCTCAGGGCCCGGTCCAGCCTGGCCCGCTCCACGTTCAGGATCTTGCCGCGCAAGGGCAGGATGGCCTGGGTTTCCGGGTTCCGGCCGCGGACGGCCGAGCCACCGGCCGAGTCGCCCTCCACAATGTAGATTTCCGACTTGGATGGGTCACGGGACGAGCAGTCCTTGAGCTTGCCCGGCATGCCGCCGGATTCCAGCAGACCCTTGCGGCGGGTGGACTCGCGTGCCTTCCGCGCGGCCAGCCGGGCCTGCGATGCCTGGATCGACTTCCGGATGACGTCGCGGGCGGGGCCCGGGTTGCGCTCCAGCCAGTCGCCGAGCCCGTCCGTGACAACACGCTGCACAAAGCCCTTGGCCTCGGAGTTGCCCAGTTTGGTCTTGGTCTGGCCCTCGAACTGGGGTTCGCCCAACTTCATCGAGACGACGGCGGTCAGGCCTTCGCGGATGTCGTCGCCGGTGAGGTTGTCTTCCTTCTCCTTGATCAGGTTCTTTTCCCGCGCGTAGCGGTTGATCAAGGACGTCATCGCGGCGCGGAAGCCTTCTTCGTGCGTGCCGCCTTCATGCGTGTTGATGGTGTTGGCGTAGGTGTGGACGCTCTCCGAGTAGGAGGTGGTCCACTGCATCGCGATTTCCACCGAGAGCTTCCGCTCCGTGTCCTCGGTCTCGAAGGCAATGACCTCGGGGTGGATGACTTCCACCTTTTTGGAGGAGTTCAGGTGGGTGACGTAATCCAGCAACCCGTTGTCGTACTTGTAGACGACCTGGCGATGTTCCTGCGTGGTCTCGACCTCGGAACCGGCCGAGTCCAGGTCCACGTCTTCGCTGGACGGGGCGTGGGTTTCCGGGTGGCGTTCATCGGTCAGGATGATCTTCAGGCCCTTGTTCAGGAAGGCCATCTGCTGGAACCGGGCGCGCAGCGTCTCAAAGTCGTACTCGGTGGACTCGAAAATTTCCGGATCGGCCCAGAAGGTCTGCGACGTCCCGGTTTCGGTGGTCTCCTCGCCGCGGCGCAGATCGCCCACCGGCATGCCACCGTTGGCGAACGACTGCTGCCAGACGTAGCCCTGGCGGCGGATCTCGGTTTCCACTCGTGCGGACAAGGCGTTGACCACGGAGATGCCGACGCCGTGCAGGCCGCCGGAGACCGCGTACCCGCCGCCGCCGAATTTGCCGCCGGCGTGCAGGATGGTCATGACCACCTGGACCGTCGGCTTGCCTTCGGTCGGATGCATGTCCACGGGGATGCCGCGGCCGTTGTCCACCACGCGGACACCGCCGTCAGCCATCAGCGTGACTTCGATGGTGTCGCAGTAGCCCGCAAGTGCTTCATCAACGGAGTTGTCTACGACCTCATAGACCAGGTGGTGCAGACCACGCGGACCGGTGGAACCGATGTACATGCCTGGCCGCTTGCGGACGGCTTCCAGACCTTCGAGGACAGTGATGTCGCTGGCGTCGTAATGCTTGCCGTCGTTGCCCTCTGCCATTGCGGGTTCTGCGCCGGTGTTTTCCAGCTCGTTGTCCTCTGCCACAGTTGCCGTTGACTCCTTGTGTTCCGTCCGGATGGACTCGTGTGTCGGCGCCCCTCCAGCGTGAGGACGGGCGCCGCCCAGTCAATTCTACCGTGTCGGGACGGTGAATCCTGCACGAACATGCCTCTAAGCGGCACGGAAACCGGCTTTTAACGCCGCCGCCGGGTGCCACATGGGACGGTGTATGTCTGTAGGCCTCCGCAGCGCTCTGCATGCCGTTTACGCAAGCGCCTCCCGGACGATTCCGGATAGCACGCCTCGACGGGTCGAATCAGCCGTAGGTATCCCGCGGTCCGCGGCCGCTGACGGTCCGTTTGCCCTTACGCCAGTTGGGCGCGGCGGGCGCCAATACCTGGATTTTGGTCACGACGCCGGGGCCCAACTTGTCGGCAAAGCGCTTCAGCAAGTTGCTGTTCAGCAGTCTCAACTGCGTGGCCCAGGCGGTGGAATCGCAGCGCACTTGCACCGTCGTGTCCTCGAAGCTTTCGGGCCGGCAGTGGGCCGCAATGTCCGGGCCGACCAATTCATCCCACCGCGAAATCACTGACCCCACGGCCACGGGGGAGTTCCAGCCGCGTTCTGCGACGAACCGGTCGAACACCCTGCCCAGGCCCTGCGGATCGCGGCCGAAGTCCTGCGGTGTTGCAGCGGGCCGGTTACCTCGGGATTGACGACGGCGGCTGTTGGCCCGGGTGCGCACGTCGCCACGCGCGGCCGCCGCCAGGCGCACCCTGTTGAGGACCGCTTTCGCCGCGTCCAAGTCCTCCTCGGCACCTGCGCCGTGGGCGGGCTCCGCTGTCGGCGGCCCGGCCGGCTGCGGACGCCCCGCAATATCCGGCAGGCCGGATTGGACCGGCTGTTCTGCCTGTTCCTGCGCGTTCAGCCGGCGCTCAGACGGTTTCCTGGCCACTGGCCACGCCTCCCGGAACCACCTTGAACTGTTCGCCGCTCAGTGTTTCAGGGATGTCTTCGGCCACGGCGGCGGTCACGATCACTTGCTCGGCGCCGGCAACGATGCCGGCGAGCTTAGACCGGCGCTGGTTGTCCAGTTCGGCAAAGACGTCGTCGAGAATCAGGACCGGCGCCGCGCCGGGGGCAGGATCGTCATCGCAGAACACGTAGTAGGACGCCAGCCGCAGGGCCAGCGCCAAGGACCAGGTTTCGCCGTGGGAGGCGTAGCCTTTGGCGGGCGCCTGTCCCAGCATCAGTTCCAGCTCATCGCGGTGGGGACCCACCAGCGAAATCCCCCGCTCCACTTCGCGCTTGCGTTGCTGCTTGAAGGCGGCAAGGTAAAGCCCTGCCAGTTCCACAGTGCTCAGGGTCGCCAACGGCGGAAGGCCGGCGCCGCCGTCGTTCTCAACCTCGCCATCATCCGATAACTGGCTGTGGATGGTGGACCGGTACACGGCGGCAGCCCGCTTGGAGCCATCCGTCAGCGCCGCATAGGCCGCGTCCAGGTGCGGCTGCAGGAGGCCCACAAGTTCCAACCTCGCCTTCAGCAGCGCGGCGCCGGCCTCCGCCATGTGCTGGTCCCACACCTCCAGCGTCGCTTCATGAGCGGCGGTGAACCGTCCGCTGGCGCGGGCGGACTTGAGCAGCGCATTGCGCTGTTTGAGGACGCGTTCGAAGTCACTGCGCGTGGCCGCGTGATGCGGAACCAAGCTGGCCAGCAGCTCGTCCAGGAAGCGTCGCCGGTTGGACGGGTCGCCTTTGACGAGTGCCAGGTCCTCGGGAGCAAAGAGCACCGTGCGCAGGTGGCCCAAAATGTCGCGGGCACGCACCGGAGCGCCCCGGTTGATGCGCGCCCTGTTGGCCTTGCCGGCGGTGATTTCAAGCTCCAGCGACGTGCTGCGTCCACCGCGGTCTATCCTGGCGCGCACTAAGGAACGCGGGCTGTCGAACCGGATCAGCGGTGCGTCATTGCTGACCCGGTGCGAGGAGAGGGAGGCCAGATAGCCGATGGCCTCGACGATATTGGTTTTGCCGACGCCGTTTGACCCAACAAACACGGTAACGCCCGGCTTTAAGGCGATATCCAGCTGCGGGTAGGTGCGGAAATCAGTCAGCGAAAGGAATTCAACAAACAATGCGGTACTGCTACTTCGGCTCGGTGCCGTGGTTGGGCTGGGTCTGTCCGGGCTTCCTGACGGGATGCCCGCCAAACTGATTGCGCAGGGCAGCCACCATCTTCATGGCGGGGGCATCATCTTCGCGTGATGCGAACCGGGCAAACAACGCGGCGGTGATGGCCGGGGCGGGAACAGCGTGTGCGATGGCTTCTTCGACCGTCCACCGGCCTTCGCCGGAATCCTCGACGTAACCGCTGATCTGGCTCAAGCCGGGGTCTTCTTCGAGGGCCTTCACCATCAGGTCCAGCAGCCAGGACCGGACCACCGTTCCCTTTTGCCAGGCTCTGAAGGTTCCCGAGACGTCCTTGATGATGTCCTTGGCTTCCAGCAGTTCGTACCCTTCGGCGTACGCCTGCATCAGTCCGTATTCGATCCCGTTGTGCACCATTTTGGCGTAGTGGCCGGCACCGACGTCGCCCACGTGGACGAAACTTTCCTCCCGTGGACCTTCCGGCCGCAAGGCGTCGAAGAGCGGCATCGCTGCCTCGACCAGCTCGGCACGTCCGCCGGCCATCAAGCCGTAGCCATTCTCCAGACCCCACACGCCGCCCGATACGCCAACATCGAGGAAGCCAATCTCCCGGTCGGCCAGAAGCGCGTCATGGTCCCGGTCCGCGGTGAACTTGGAGTTTCCGCCGTCAATGACCAGGTCCCCGGCGGAGAGCTTGTCCGCCAGTTCGGTGATGACTGAGTCGGTAACCGAACCAGAAGGCACCATCACCCATACGGTGCGCGGGACCGGCAGTGACTGGATCAGTTCCTCGACTGATGCGGTGTCGCTGACCTCGGGGTTGCGGTCATACCCGGTCACCTCGATGCCACCGTCCCGAAGCCGCTGTCGCATGTTGAAACCCATCCGACCCAAGCCGATCAGTCCGATGTGCATGGTACTCACTCTTTCCTCTCGTCGATGGGCGGCTGGGGCGGCTACTGGTTGGGCAACCTCACTGGCATCAGCAGGTACCGGTAGTCTTCCTTGTCCTCGCCCTCGAGATCGTCTTGAGCGGAGATGACCGCAGGCTTGGGCGGCGTGGTGAAGGAAAACCGGACGTATTTGCTGTCAAACGCGCTCAAGCCTTCGGAAAGGTAGTGCGGGTTGAAGGCGACGGTGATCTCATCGCCCGAGAGCGCAGCTTCAATCGCCTCGGAAGCCTGGGCGTCTTCGCCTGTTCCTGCGTCCAACGTCAAGAGGCCGTCAGTGAAGGCCAACCGGACCGGGGTGTTGCGCTCGGCCACCAGCGAAACGCGGCGGACCGCTTCGATCAGGGTTGTCGTCTCCACGGTCGCGTGGATCGGCGTGTTGTCCGGGAACAACGATCGGATCTTTGGATAGTCACCGTCCACCAGCAACGACGTGGTTCGGCGGCCGCCGCTTTCGAACCCGATCAGTTCGCTGTTGTCGGACAAGGCAATGTTGAGGTCGCCGGATCCGCCAAGGGTCTTGGCCACCTCGCTCAGCGTTTTGGCTTTCACCAGGGCGCTGGTGGAAATGCCCGGAGTGCTCGGACGCCAGTGAAGTTCACGCAGTGCCAGGCGATAGCGGTCCGTCGACAGCAAGGTGATCAAATCGCCTTCAATTTCCATCCGGACACCGGTCAGGATGGGCAGAGTGTCGTCACGGCTCGCCGCAATAATCACCTGGCTGACGGCTTGGGCGAAAGCTTCTCCGTCCACCACTCCGCTGACATCAGGCAGCGCCGGCAGCTCCGGATAATCGCCTTCCGGCATGGTTGCCAGGTTGAACCGGCTGTTCCGGCAGGTCAGCGCGACTTTTGAGCCATCGGTTTCGATGTCGACAGGGGCCGAAGGCAAGCTGCGGCAGATGTCGGCCAAGAGGCGTCCGGATACCAGGATTGTTCCCTCAGCGGAAACGTCCGCCGGAATCTGAAGACGGGCCGAAATCTCGTAGTCGAAACTGGCAAGGCTGACCATCCCGCCTTCAGCACGAATGAGCAGGCCCGATAGAACGGGCACCGGCGGACGAGGTGACAGGGAACGGGCTGTCCATGTCACGGCTTCCGCCAGAACATCCCGATCAACTCTGAACTTCACTGAAGTAAGCCGCCTTTCACAACGAACATGCTGGGGAAGGCCGCCTGCGTCTGGCCTGGTGCAAATGCTTGGACTACGGCATCAGGCTGAAGCAGATGGCAACAATTCTCTGTGCAAGCTTAGCCGCAGCAACGGTCAATGCGCACCGGGAGCATGGCGATGTTCGCTTCAGCTGTTCTGCGGGGCGTCGGGGAACCGGGACAGGGTCAAATGTTATTCGAAAGAACTTCAAATAATGGGATTCGTAGTGTTAATAACAGCTGTGGATACTGTGGAAAACCTCGGTCTTGCTTGCTGCTGCGCGGAAGTTGCCTGTTCACAAGATGTGCAGGGAGATCGAAGACTGTGCTGGGCGGCTGTGGACGAAAATCCTTGTGATTTCGCGCATCCACAGGCAACCGGGCAGTTGTCCTCTTAAGTACCGGGGTTCTCCACTTAACTATCCACAGCCTTATCCACACCTGTTAATTTCAGCGGTGTAGTTCCAGTCGCGTAGGCGCCGGCGAGGCTAACTGTCGCGCTGCTGCTGCTTAATGCGGTTGGTCAGTTCCGTTACCTGGTTGTAGATCGCGCGGCGTTCCGCCATCAGCTCGCGGATCTTTCGGTCTGCGTGGATGACGGTGGTGTGGTCGCGGCCGCCAAGTTCCTGGCCGATCTTCGGCAAGGACATGTCGGTCAGCTCCCTGCACAAGTACATGGCGATCTGGCGTGCCGTCACCAGCGTCCGGGTACGCGACTTACTGGTCAGTTCCTCCATGCTGAGCTTGAAGTAGGCCGCCGTCTGGCCAAGGATCGTGGCCGAAGTGATTTCCTGCGCGCCCTCGTCGGTGATGAGGTCTTTGAGCACGATCTCGGCAAGGCCCATGTCCACTGCCTGTTGATTAAGGCTGGCAAACGCGGTCACCCGGATCAGTGCGCCCTCAAGTTCACGGATGTTGGTGGAGATCTTGGAGGCGATGTATTCGAGGACCTCATCGGGCACAGACAGCCCCTCGCTGATGGCCTTCTTGCGCAGAATGGCGATCCGGGTCTCCAGCTCTGGTGGCTGGATGTCCGTCAACAGCCCCCATTCGAAGCGCGACCGCATCCGTTCTTCGAAACCGGAGAGCTGTTTCGGCGGCAGGTCCGAAGTGATCACTACTTGCTTGCTGTGGTTGTGGAGGGCATTAAACGTATGGAAGAACTCTTCCTGCGTCGCATCCTTGTTGGCCAGGAACTGGATGTCGTCGATCAGCAAGATGTCGACGTTGCGGTACAGCTGCTTGAAGCTGGCGCCTTCATCGTCGCGGATGGAGTTGATGAAGTCGTTGGTGAATTCTTCGGAGTTGACGTACCGGACACGGATGCCGTTATAGAGATGGCGGGCGTAATGCCCGATGGCGTGCAGCAGGTGCGTTTTGCCCAGTCCGGAATCGCCGTAAATGAACAGTGGGTTGTACGCCTTTGCGGGGGCTTCGGCCACCGCTACGGCAGCCGCGTGTGCGAAGCGGTTGGACGAGCCAATGACGAACGTGTCGAAAATGTATTTCGGGTTGAGCCGGCCCAGCTCCTGGGAGGTGCTCTCCTTTGGCGGCTGGGGCAGTGCCTCGTTCCGCACGACCGGGGGAGCCGGCCGGGGCTCTTGTTCGGGTTCTGGTTCGGCCTGCGGAGCCATATCCGTGTCGACGCTGAAAGCGCACAAGATATCGTCCTTGAAAACTTCGAACAGCGCGTCGTGCAGCGGTTCCTTGAGCTGCTGCGACTGAAAGACTTCGCGGGTCAGTTCGTTGGGGAGTGCAACCAGCAACGTCGTCCCGATCAGCCCCTTTGCTTGGGCCAAAACGATGAAACCGCGCTGCCTGGGCGTGACGCGATCGTCCTGTTCCAGCGTGCGGACCACTTTGCGCCAGGAACTTCCGACGTCGTTTATTTGGTCCGTGTCCACCTAGATACCCCTCAAAAGCTCATCTTGCTTCGGCCTCTGCCGACAGCGTGCCCGAAATCCACAGACTTATTCACAGACGGTGGATAAGGGGCTCCTGCAAGCGTAGAGCATGATTCTGCTTGATAACAGCTGGGATGCAGGGGCCTGTGGACGCCCTGCCCTGAGGCCTTTAAACCGGGCGCATCGCGTTTTTGCTAGAGTTGTCCACAGGCGTTATCCACGGAAACGCCCGGGCGGCGAGGCTGCTGGTTTGACGGTTCTTGCCGCCATCGCCTAACGTTGACTAGTCCTTCATGTCTACTTTGGTATCCGTGCACGCCCTGCGTCCAGGTCCTGAAGTAGGCGCCTATATCAGAGCGTCGACCTGTTCTTCCCCCTGTTGCAACGGGTCCAACCGCATCTGTCGACCGTCTTGGAGTAACCACCGTGAGCAAGCGGACTTTTCAGCCGAATAACCGCCGTCGTGCCAAGAAGCACGGCTTCCGCCTTCGCATGCGCACTCGCGCCGGCCGCGCCATCCTGGCAGCACGCCGCAGCAAGGGCCGTACCGAACTGTCGGCCTAAATAGCCGGTTTGTCGATCTGGCTGTGAGGTTCCGTTCCCGCAGCATCGCATTTCGGCCGACTGTGTAGCGCCATGCTTTCCAGTCAGCACAGGATGCGCGCATCGGCGGACTTCTCAACAACTGTCCGTTCCGGCGTCCGATCAGGGCGCCGGAACTTGGTGTTATATGCGGCAGCTGTTAGGCCGGCCGAACCTACTGCCTTTGGCTTCATCGTCTCTAAGGCTGTGGGGAACGCCGTCATCCGCAACCGCGTTAAGAGAAGACTGCGGGAACTCGCAGCGGCTAGTCTGAGGGACAATCAGTGTTCCCAAGGACTCGCGGTTGTTGTGCGCGCTCTTCCGGCAGCGTCCAGTGCGGATTTCGACGCGTTGGAACATGATTACCGGAAGGCGCTCAAAACGGCCGTGATGAAGTTGACTGCAACGCCTACAGCGCGTGCGCGCGTTGCGCCCGAGGAGAAGGGATGAGCGGCATGAGTTCCACTGCCCATTGCACGCAGGCTCCCTCTCCCACCGCCACCGCCAAGCGGATCCACACGATCCCTCAGTCCGTATTGATTGGCGCTCTCGCGGTCTACCGCAAGACCATTTCGCCGTTGTATGGCCAGGTGTGTCGCTTTTTCCCGTCTTGTTCTGCCTATGCCCTTGAAGCTGTGACCGTTTATGGTGCCACCAAAGGCAGCTGGCTGGCTGCGCGACGGTTATGCCGATGCCATCCTTGGAATCCCGGTGGCGTCGACCCTGTTCCGGCGTCGCCTTCCTTTGACCTGTGGCTGCAGGAGAACCCTGCCAGAATTCCCCGGATAATCGAACTCAATCACCCAGTGATTCCGGCCGACGATGAAGGCCGCGAAGCGGCTTGAGGAGTAAATAGACAATGGACTTCCTGAGCACGATCCTGCTGCCTTTCACTTGGGTAGTGTCGTGGATCCTGTGGGCTTTCCACGCCGGCCTGTCTTGGTTGGGGTTGGATCCGGCCAATGGCTGGACATGGACTTTTTCGATCATCGGGCTCGTGTTGGTGATCCGCGCCGCCCTCATCCCGGTCTTCGTCAAGCAGATCAAGGCCCAGCGGGGAATGCAGGCCCTGCAACCTGACTTGCGCAAGTTGCAGCAGAAGTACAAGGGAAAAACCGATCAGCTTTCGCGTCAGGCTATGACGCAGGAGCAGATGGCGCTGTACAAGAAGCACGGAACCAACCCGTTCTCGGCCTGCTTGCCGATGCTGGTCCAGATGCCATTCTTCTTCGCACTGTTCCGGGTGCTCAGCACCGCCTCCCACGCCAGCGCCAACGGTGAGGGCATCGGCGCGCTTTCCCCCGAACTCATCCGGCAGTTCGATGCGTCATCCATTTTCGGCGCCCCGCTATCGGCGTCCCTGCTTCACGGCGGCGGTGGAGCGAACCAAGGCGCGGTTGTTGTCCTGTCGATCATCATGATCCTGGCCATGACGGCCTCGCAGTTCATCACCCAGAAGCAGATCATGGCCAAGAACATGTCTGCCGAAGCCATGCAGTCCCCGTTTATGAAGCAGCAGCAAATGATGTTGTACATCCTGCCGCTCGTCTTTGGCATCGGCGGCATCAACTTCCCGATCGGTGTTCTGATCTACTGGACGACCACCAACATTTGGACCATGGCTCAGCAGTTCTTCGTCATCCGGCGCATGCCTACCCCTGGTTCGCAGGCTGCCCGCGAATTGGCGGATCGGCGCGCGAAGAAGGGCTTGCCGATGGTTCCGCTGCTCGGTGAGCGGAAGACAGAAGAGCCTGCTGTCGAAGCTCCCGCGGAGCCGAAAGGCCAGCGCCATCAGCCACAGCGTAAGAACAGGAAGAGAAAATGAGCAGCGAAAGCGTATCCGAAGTGACTGAAGAACTTTCCGGCGAAGCAGCTGCGGCAGACGAACAGCAGGAGGCTGCCCTTTCGAATTCTGCCAAGCGTTTGGACGAAGAGGGAGACGTAGCTGCGGACTACCTTGAGGAACTCCTCGACATCGCTGATATCGATGGGGACATCGATATTGAAGTGCGCAATGGTCGCACGTACATCTCTATCGTTTCCGAAGACGAGGACAATGAGGCCCTCAAGTCGCTCGTAGGGGCCGACGGAGAAGTGCTCGAGGCTTTGCAGGAGCTGGCCCGGTTGTCTGTCCTGACGTCAACTGGCAGCCGTTCGCGGTTGGTTTTGGATATCACCGGCTACCGCGAAGGCCGCAGCAAGGAACTGCTCAAGATCGCGCAGGATGCGGTCGCCGAGGCCAAGGAATCCGGACAGGATGTGGCACTGGAGCCGATGAGCGCGTATGAACGCAAGATCGTTCATGACGCCATCGCTGACCTTGGCCTGGTCAGCGAATCGGAGGGCGAAGGTTCCAACCGCCACATTGTTGTGTCGGTGGAGTCCTGACCTTGTTCAGTTGCTGGTTGGATAGGGCATAGGTATGTCCATAGTTGAGATGACGGTGGCAGAGTCCAGGGCTGCCCAGGCCGTTTTCGGCGACCGGCTGAATCTGGCCGAACGCTACGTTGCGCATTTGGCCACGTCCGGAATCGAACGGGGGCTGTTGGGCCCCCGTGAAGTCCCGCGGTTGTGGAACCGGCACGTCCTGAACTGCGCGGTTGTCGCCAACCTGATAGGTCCAGACGCCGCGGTTGCTGACGTCGGGAGCGGCGCCGGCCTGCCGGGATTGACTTTGGCGTTAGCGCGGCCCGACTTGCGCCTGACGCTGATAGAGCCCTTGGAGCGGCGGGTAGTCTGGCTCAATGAAGTGGTCGATGACTTGGGGCTCGACAACGTTACCGTAGTACGTACACGGGCTGAGCTTGCCGCGGACGACGTTTCAGCAGATGTCGTGACGTCCCGGGCAGTATCCGCTTTGGACAAACTTGCGCGACTGTCGATTCCACTGCTGCACGGTAGCGGCGAGATGCTCGCCATCAAGGGTCGCAGCGCTGCCGACGAAGTGGAGAAGGCTGCGAAAGTCATTCGGAAGTTGGGCGGCCGCGAAACAGAGATCTTGACCGTCGGAGATGGACTCCTGGAAGAGCCGACGACGGTCGTTCGAATCCTCGTTGCAGCGTAACCTGTTGGTCCACACACCCTCGGATCGCCCGTGAAACCGGCCGCGCAACGATAGGCTAAGAGGGGTCGTGCCGGGAGAGTGAAAGCGGGCAAATCGAAAATGGCGATGAGCGACATGGTATCGGGAGTGGGTGAGACCGCAACCGATGGGTCATCTTCTCTCGAAGACCCCCGTCAACCAGTTGCGGTTGTTTCGAGCACCGGAACCGGACTTGTTTCACGTGAAACCTCCAGCGCTAATCGGGCCGAAGCGGCCAACTCCGACGTCAAGATAGAGGCTACGGTTCCGAACGTTATGGATTCGATCGACGAAAGCACACCTCTCGCTCAAGAACTGGCGAGCGAAAACCGTAGGCGTGAACGATTGAAGGCCAAACAACTTCCCCGGCCAGCTCAAACCAGGGTGCTGACGGTCAGCAACCAAAAGGGCGGGGTCGGCAAAACCACCACCACGGTCAATATCGCAGCTGCTCTGGCTATGGCTGGCCTGAACGTTCTTGTCATCGACATCGACCCCCAGGGAAACGCGTCGACGGCTCTCGGCGTCGAGCATCATGCGGATGTTGACAGCATCTATGACGTCCTCATCAACGACATGCCGTTGGGTGAAGTGATTGCTCAATGCCCTGACATCAACCATTTGATCGTTGCGCCCGCCACCATTCACCTGGCTGGTGCAGAGATTGAGCTCGTCTCACTGGTGGCAAGAGAACAGCGCCTACGGCGCGCTATCGAAGTTTATGCGCAGGAGCGTGATGCCGCCGGCTTGCCCCGGTTGGATTATGTCTTCATCGACTGCCCACCCAGCCTCGGCCTCCTAACGGTGAACGCGTTTGTTGCGGCCCAAGAGGTTCTGATTCCCATTCAGTGTGAGTACTACGCCCTGGAAGGGTTGAGCCAGCTCCTCAAGAACATCGAGATGATTCAGAAGCACCTCAACGCTGGCTTGGTGGTTTCAACCATCCTGCTAACAATGTACGACGGCCGCACGAACCTCGCCGCTCAAGTGGCAGCCGAGGTCAGGGAACACTTCCCCAACGAGGTTTTAAGCGCGGTTGTTCCCCGGTCTGTCCGCATTTCCGAGGCGCCGAGCTACCAGCAGACGGTTATCACTTATGACCCGTCCTCCAGCGGAGCCTTGTCGTATCAGGAGGCCGCTGCTGAAATCGCTGAGCGAGGCAAGTAACCGAGAATTCGGTCTGTAAGACGTTAGAATTACGCCTTAAACGAGGTAGTGCGCGACAGCTCGGCGCATGACGGAAGAGGGTCCAGATGAGTGAAAAACGCCGTGGCTTAGGACGAGGCTTGGGCGCACTGATTCCCAGCACTCCTGTAAGCGAAGAGCCCAAAACAACCGAAGTCCAGGGGTCTTTAGCCAGGAAGCGAACCCAGCGTCCTGTCGACGTCTTCTTCCCTGCATCCTCCCTACGGGATGATGCGGATGCGCCGGATATTACCAGCACCGATTCAGATTCGGTTGGGGGGTCGAGTGCGGCGCAGATGGCCGAGGTTCTCAGGGCCCCGCGGCGAACCACGCCGAATGGAACCAAGAAGCCTGCCTCCAAGAAGCCAGCACCCAAGAAAACGGACAAGAGTGAGACCTCTGATCCGGCTCCGCAGACCGGCGGCCGGATCTCGGCAGAGGACTCCAAAGAGCCCAGCGTACCCGCGACCGAGCAGCCGGCGGATGGCGCGAGCGGTGGTCAGCAGCAGCCCTCCGGCACGAGTGTTTCACGTGAAACAGCAGGACCGGACCTGGTTGAAGTTCCAGGGGCGACCTTTGCAGAGGTACTGGTTTCAGCAATTCAGCCAAACCGCAAACAGCCGCGTACGGTCTTCGATGAAGAAGACATGGCTGAACTGGTGCATTCGATTCGGGAAATCGGTGTACTGCAACCCATCGTTGTCCGTCCGGCTGATGATGTGGACGCCCAGTACGAGCTGGTCATGGGCGAACGCCGTTGGCGGGCTACCAAGGCTGCTGGGTTGGAAACCATCCCGGCAATCATCCGGTCCACCTTGGATGACGATCTCCTTCGCGACGCACTTCTTGAAAACCTGCATCGAAGCCAACTCAACCCGCTCGAAGAGGCTGCGGCGTACCAGCAGCTGCTGGACGACTTCGGCTGCACACATGACGAGCTCGCGGATCGTATCGGTCGCTCGCGCCCGCAGGTCTCCAACACTTTGCGGTTGATGAAGCTGCCACCGCTGGTGCAGCGCCGGGTAGCTGCGGGTGTTCTCAGTGCTGGTCATGCCCGTGCCCTCCTAGCCCTCACAGATCCCGCCGAAATGGAGAAGCTGGCCCAGCGGATTGTTGCTGAGGGGTTGTCCGTTCGTGCCACCGAAGAGATCGTTTCCCTTAGCGATGGCCTTCGCCGGCCGAAACGGGAGGGGCGGCCCCGCGAGGGAGCCCGGCACGAGCGGCTCGATTACTTGGCCAACTCTCTATCCGATCGCTTGGACACCAGTGTAAAGATCACCCTGGGCGCCAAGAAGGGCAGAGTCAGCATTGAATTCGCAAGCGTCGATGATTTGAACCGCATCATGGATGTCCTGAATCCGGCGGCCCCTTAGCCGGATGTTTCACGTGAAACGAGGGGCCCGTCCAGTGTGGACGGGCCCTTCGTATTAGCGGGTTCTGGATTGCAGAAGTTTGTACCGGATCTGGCCGTGCGTCTCATTCTACGACTAGCAAGCGTTGTTAGGGTCGGACCCGTGTGTTGCCCTGCTTTAGTAGTCGGTTTCCCTTTTTCGCTTTTGCGTTTGCGCTTGCGTACTTGTGCTGTCCGACATTTTGTTCTCGCAAAGGGGACCCGAGACAGGCACGTCGCACCGGCCTAGAGGGCGGGAAATGTTCCACGTGAAACGCACGCTCCTTTTTGTTCCTCACATGTACGCGCGCTTCTGGCTGTCATCGGTCACTGCGCTTTGTCGTAGCCGGCCCCGAATCGGTGGGCCTGCGGGGGAAGCGCGCTCCAACCTCCCGCCCAGTGGGTGTCCGGAACCAGCCCTGCATTCTGACGCGGTGAATTGCATTCGGCCCTTCTGGCCGCTGTCCTCCTAGTGCCTCCAGAACGAGCTCCAGCCGGGGTGACCAGCGCGCACCGCTTGTAGGCCGTGCCCTCCGTTTCACGTGAAACAAGACCAAGCAGACTTTATGAGCACTCGGCCGGGACATATGAGCAGGATGAGCATATGAGGATACTCGGAGCCGGGATTACTACCCCACAAAACTGCCGACCAAGAGCGGTTTTCGGCGACAACATTGAGTAGCCGTCACAGATCTCAGTCGCACCGATTATCTTGGCACTCCCGATTCGCTGCCCACAAATGGGGAGCAGCGGACTCAGTGCAAGCACAGCTTCTTATGAAGGGGGGGCGCCGAGAAGCTCCGAGGATCTAAGGCCAGCGAAGTGTTCCACGTGAAACGCTCCGGCTTCTTATGCGGTCTTGTAACGCCAGAGACTGGCCCTCTTTTGCCATAACGCGAGCCTGCGGCTGCCGCCCTATATTTACCCGCCGCACGTCTTGGCAGCTGGCCGCGGATTAGCTCGTCCGGAACGACCCGTATGGGCAGGGCCTCGTCAAGCGACATAGAAATCCTGCATTATCTTGCCCCTTGTGTGGTGAAGTTGGCGGGTTCCGTCCACCTGTTCCAGGTAGCTACGGCGCGCCTGCTAGCAGGATGAGGTTCACTGTAGCATTCGTTTCACGTGAAACTATGCAGCAAATGCGGACCACGCGAGCAGAAACCCGAGGCCGGGATAGGCACCTGATCGGAGGGATCGTGGTCCGGGATGAGCATGGCTAACCAAGCCACGGCCAGCGCGCGACCCAGCGGGGACAACAATGACAAGAGCAACTCCGTGCACTCGCATAGCTTTCACCGACAACTCTGATTGGACGCCTACTTGAGGGAGCAGCGGGACTACGGCAAAGAGCCCGGACTCGAACAAGGGCATTAAAAAGCCGCGAGTCAGGCACGGAATTGACACGGGCCTTAGACTCCAGCCCGCGCCAGGACTAGTAACGATTGCTCCACTCTGGAGTGTTTCACGTGAAACGTGAAGGGCCCAGGACATCGAGACGCCAGTTACGGCGCTCCAAGTATGCCGGCGTCGCGGGTTGACCGCGAGACGGACCTGTTAGGGGAGACCAGTTCCCCAGGCCTGCAATGTGCATCCGCCGGTGGTAGCTCAACACTATTCGCGTACGCGCGCATTTTGTGTGCGGTCCTGACTATGGATGGTCCTCGTCCCCATCGAGCAGAAGCTGGGCTGATCCGAATCGTGCCAGATCGACGCACGTCGAATACCCAAGCTCATGAGTACTACGCGGCCCCGTTGGCGAAAGGAGCCGGCCTTTCCGCAACGCACTCCAGGCTGGGGTCGGTAAAGAGAAGCGTTCCCGTGGATCGAAGAGCAATACTACAAATGCGCTGGGAGGCTCACTGGTCGACACAGACGCGCTTCGCCCGCTCCCTGCTTTCCTAGATCAAGTGGCAACGCACCTGCACTATGCGCAAGGACGACAGTGGAGGAAGCAGCAGAAGACCGATTTCGGATATTGCTTTTCTTGTTCCCTGAAAGAATAAGGATTCAGATGCAGAAGCCTTTAGGGCGACGCAGGACACGAGCGGTACGCGCCGGCATTGGGGGTAGCCTACCGAAAACGTTTTTGGGAGAAAACATCTAGCCATCAGAGGCACACCCTGAGCTCCTCGTTCCACGTGAAACACCGTCGTCTTCTCCATTTGTGGCAGAGCGGTGTGCGCGGGTGCCGGTTGGGTCCCGGCGGGAACTGCGTCGTAGAAGGCAATGGTCGGTTTCACGTGAAACAGGCGTCAGAGAATCATGTCAAGATTCGCGCGTAGGCTCGATTCGCGGAACCATTTGGTTTTGCCCGGAGCGCTCGTTGCTGTGGCCAGGGCGAGCAGTTCGACGCAGAGCGCCTGGATCTTGCGATGAATTGCGGCCGGGTTCAGGGGCGTGTTTTCCGTTGTCAGTTGCTTCTTGCCGGCGTTGAACGGCGTCCTAGTCGGCGAGGGCACACCCGCGGGGGGGCGGGGCGTCGTGTGATGAGTTTCTGCTGGGAAGCGTAGTGATTCGTCAACAACCGCTGCAGCCCCAAGATCTTGTTCAGCAACTCCAGTTCGGCGTGGGGGTACAACGGTAATATCCGACGATCTGGCGGACGATGTGCCAGTTCTTCTGTTCCACGAGAGCCCTGACGTTCTTGTTTCCGGAACGGGACCTGGTGACCGTCAGTTCCTCCTGCTCGCACCAGCGGAAATGCTCCCAGTTGATGAACTCGGTACCGTTGTCCGAGTCGACCCCAGGATCGTGAACGGGAACTTCGCGGCGGTGGCCTTGAGCGCGGCGAAGACCCGATCAGCCCGGGCACACCGTTTTCGTGACGGCTCGGCGTTCGCTCATCGGAAGCTCCATGACCCATGTGCTGGGCTGGCGGGTACCGACCCGGCTGATGTACCGCTACGCAGGCATTCTCAAATATGTCCGCGATAGCCGCTACGTGGGCATCTTTGGCGGGTCAATGCGCAGGCTTTCGGTGCTTTGCGCTGATGGGGCGCGATACCCATATGCTTCAATCCCTGACCACGCTGACCGGTTTAGGGTCCGCCCAGATGCAGATCAGATTCTTCTTTTGTGGCTACCGAGTGACTTGGCATCGGTGAGGTGCGAGCACGCTGCGACTAGTTGTGTCATTCAAGATGCTTCAGCAAACGGCTTTTCGGGCTAACAACGGGCGCAGCGGAGAATCACAATAAGCGTTTCCGTTTCACGTGAAACGGAGCGAGAAACGTTTCTAGGACGGGGGATTGAAGCGAAGTACGTCGTCCAGGGCAAGAGTCCCGGTAGGCTCGTCGTCCTCTTCCAAAAGGTAGAGGCGCTGAATCGCTATGACGATGGAATCAGCCAGGATTTGGCGGTAGATCGGATCGGCAAGTCGAGAAGAATCGAGCGGGCTGCTCAAATAGCCGATATCCAACTGAACGGATGGCGTGCTGGGGAGGCGCAATATGTCCCAGCTACGGCCATGAAGACCCAGCGACGTGGAACCAGTCCGTGCCACCACTTCCTTCAGGATCAGTTCTGCAGCGCGATGACCGATGGGTGAGCGCACCTCGCCAGACTCCGGCCGACCCCAGAAGAAGGCGCTCACACCGTTGGCGGCTTGCTGAGGCAGCCAATCACAGTGGACAGCAATGCTCAGGCTAGGCGACGCGGCCTTGATCAAATCGGCACGGTCATCGCTTCCCTCTACGGGCTGCTTCTCAATGATCTCCACGCGCGCACCCAGCTCCGTGAGGATCTTCCCCAATCGGTAGGACACGTCCCCGGCGACGAGCTTCTCAGTGAGTGGCTCACCCGAAGACGCGTCGACGGTTCCTGGTTGTGCGTCGACGCCGGATCCGGGTGCTATGGCGATAGTGCGACCGCGCAAGGTTGCAGATGCCTGGCTAAGGCGTTCGTAGTCACGCAGCGAAAACGCCTGGCTGGGACTGATAGTCCGGTTGATGCGCTCCATCGACGCGATCAGTTGGGCGTCGGCGACGCCGGAGGCTTCAAGCCCTAAGTTCAACTGCAGTTCACGGACTGCCAGGTAGGTACGTTTTCCGTACTCGCCATCAATGTGGCCGTAGTAAAAGCCTAGAAAAGACAGCTGACGCTGCAGCTCGGTCACGTCGTCGCCACGAAGCGCTGGCCCGTCTACGGTGTAGGCAAGTTGACGTGAACCCAGCTTGAACTGGGCCTCGGCCAGAGCTCCTTCCGTCTCCGGGCCTGCGATGCCGTCGACCTTCAATCCCCGGTCCTGTTGAAAGGTGCGCACGGCAGCATCCACATGGTCATCAAACACCATGGGGTTGTTTACCTGATCCGGAGCAAGGTACGCCATAGAAACACCAGCGCGTAGCAGCCCTTCCCGAAGGGCTACTACGCGCCGACTGATGTCTGAACGGCGCAGACTCTGGTCTGCCGCGTCGTTTTCCATCTTTTAGTTGAGGAACTCAGCAAATTCCTGCTCGATGACCTGCTTCGGCTTTGCGCCGATAGAGGTCGCTGCAACTGCGCCGTCCTTGAAAACGTAGACGGCAGGGATGGAGGTGATGCCGTATTGTGCGGCGGTGGCGGGATTGTCATCTACGTTGAGCTTGACTACGTCAACCTTGCCGGAGTGTTCGGCAGCAATGTCATCGAGGATCGGCGAGAGCATGCGGCAAGGGCCGCACCACTCTGCCCAGAAGTCAACGATCACGGGCTTGGTGGACTTCAGGACGTCCGCTTCGAAAGTAGCGTCTGTAACATCTTTTGCGTTGCTCATGCTGTTCTCTCTTTCTCGAACCGGTCTCAGACGGTTGCGGGCTCAGCGATGCCGGCCTGGCTGCTAGCGAGGTCGGCCAGGTAGTGTTCCACGTCGATGGCGGCGGCGCAGCCGCTTCCCGACGCCGTGATTGCTTGGCGGTAGGTGGGGTCGATGACGTCCCCGGCGGCGAAAACCCCAGGCAGCGACGTCCTGGAGGACCGTCCCTGAACCGCGATGGTGCCCTCGGGCGTCAGTTCCAACTGGCCTTGGACGAGGGAGACCCGGGGATCATTCCCAATGGCGACAAAAACACCGGTCACAGGCAGCACCGTCTCCGAACCATCGACTGTGTTTTTGAGCTTCAGCGCGGTGACCTTGTTGTCACCTTCCAGACCGACGACCTCCGAGTTCCACACGAACTTGATCCTTTCGTGCGCCAAAGCACGCTCCTGCATGATCTTGGAGGCACGCAGGGTATCGCGGCGGTGGACAACCGTGACAGAGTCCGCAAACTTAGTCAGGAAGAGGGCTTCCTCCATGGCAGAGTCGCCTCCGCCGATCACCGCGATGTCCTGGCCCTTGAAGAAGAAACCGTCGCAGGTTGCACACCAGCTGACGCCATGTCCGGCGAGGCGTTTTTCGTCCGGAAGGCCGAGCTCGCGGTAGGCAGAGCCGGTGGAAATAATGACCGAACGCGCCAGGAAGGTTTCGCCCGAACCGATGGTGACCTTCTTGACGTCACCTTCCAGCTCGAGGCTTGTGACATCTTCAAACAGGATCTCGGTTCCGAACCGCTCGGCCTGCTTCTGGAAGTTCTCCATGAGCTCAGGGCCCAGGATTCCACCGGGGAAGCCAGGGTAATTTTCAACGTCGGTGGTGTTCATCAGCTCTCCGCCTGCCTCAACAGAGCTGGCGATGAGCAGTGGCTTGAGGTTGGCTCGCGCGGTGTAGACAGCTGCCGTGTAGCCGGCCGGACCGGACCCAACAATGATGACGTCGCGGACGGACGGTGTGGTTTCTGTGCTCACTGCCTGCGAACCTCTTCCTCTGGTATTGATGTAAGCCTAGCCCGGCCGCCTTGAGCGGGCAGCAAGGCCAACACTTCTCTCAACGGCGCCCCGCGCCGGCTTATTCCGTGCCAGGGCGGCACGGACCTACCCTCAGCGGCTAGGAGACCTCGATCTCTGCCATGCGGATGCCGTAGGGCGGACCGCCCATGGGGTTGGAGAGCCGGGGCAACTGCGTGAAGTTGATCAGCACGTACTGGGCCTTGGGAGCAGCGCCGTCCTGTTCAGGAACCGGGATGGTGGTCTTCTGTGCGGTAAAACTGCCCTGGGCGACCTGATTGGCGCCGTCCAAGGTCGGCTCGTCATTCAAGAGCACAGAAAAGTTTCCACCGGTACCGCTCAGTTGAGTCAGCACCACGGAACTGATGCTCGACGGTTCCTTCAGCTCGACGACCAGCGCCATGTTTCCGGCATAGCCACCGAACGTGTCCGACACGTACTGGAAGCTGGCCCAGTAGGTGGCGGGGTTGCCGTCAACGGCTTCGGGGAGCTTGCCGTCGTTCTCCGCGTCGAGTTCCGGCATGTCCGGGACTTGGCGGGTGAGGTCGGCGATGACCGGCTTGACTACTTCAGCGGCGGGGGCAGATTCTTCTTCGGCATCGGTTTGCGCCGGGGTGGACGCGGCGCCGGTTTCATTTCCGGCCGCCGATCCATCGGCCACCGGGCCGCCGCGGAAGAGGTTCAGCTGGCTGACCGCCACGACGATGGCGACCACCAACAAGACGGCCAGCAACCCGCCTACCAGCAACTTGGACGACCGCGGGCTGTTGCGTTCCTCGTCGTCGTATTCGTCGTACTCGTAGTCGTCGGTATCGGATTCGTTGCTCTTGCGGGCAGCCACCGGGAACATGGCGGCTGATCGGACCTCGGCCCGGTCGCCGTCGTCCTCCGACCACAAGCTGACCTTGGGCTTTTCGGCCGGCTGGGCGGCTGCCGGCCGGGAAGCCGGGACCTGCCGCGAGACAGGCGTTGTCGCGGGGCTTGCGGACGCAGGAGCGGGGGGCGCGGACGGCGGCGGCGGAACGTGCGCACCGGCAGAGGCAGCAGCGGCGGCAGCTCCGGCAGCGGATCCAGCACCAGAGGCCACGCCTTCCGGCTGGCGGCCGAACCGGGCTTTGGCGGCCCCTTCCGGCGCGTTCTTTCCCAGCTTGGGCAGGTCGAGCTTGCTCAGGCGGTCGCGCAGGCTCTGCCGGGGCTCGTCGTCGTATTCCTCGTACTCGTACTCGTCCTCGTACGGCTCCGGTTCGGTGGAGCGCACCTGGCCGAAGATTTCGGAACCGAGAGTGTCCGTGAAGAAGGGCTCAACATACGGGCCGTCCCGCTGAATGACCAAGTCCAGCAGATCGGCGGCCTGCGCCTCGTTGGTGACCAGATAGGTAACCCCGTCGGCATTGCCAAGGTCCAGTATCTGAACGTTGCTTGCCCGCTCGCCGGTGGCAATTTCGCGGGCGCTCATGGCTACCTGGCTGGCATTTTCCGGTGCCGACACCAGAATGCTGACGGGCCGGTTGAGTACCTGGTCCACACCGTCGAGGACCAGATCGTGTTCGGCGGAGGCAAGCACTTGCGCTGTGACCTTGTAACGGCCACCAAGCAGCATGCCCACATCAACTGGCTGCGGCACTAGTTCCTCCCGGCTGTCCTGGACTGGCGCCCCTGACTAGATAATTTGATTTCCATGCTAGCCGGTGCCGGAGCCGATTCCCGTTTCTGTCAGGCGCGTCCGGGCAGCCGTTTCATGATGGGCGCCAGGAAATCATTCAACTCTTGGACACGCATGGCACGCAGCAGCAGCAGGTAAACCGCCGCCATCACCAGTCCGACGACGGCGATGGTCACCATGGCCGTGATGATGGACTGCCAAGCGAATCCGCCAGGAGCGTAACCCCCGAACAGCCAGAGCACTGCCGCCCCCACCAAGCCGGAGCCCAATGCCGCGTAGCCGAGGCGAATGTAGGTGTCCACGACGCGCCCCGCGCCGTAGTCTCCCAGCCGGCGTCGGGCAAAGTGGTGCGCCAGCACGGCCGAGACCACGTGGAACACCGCAAACAACAGGGCCAACGCGTAGACCACCATGGTGGGGTCCACCAGCCAAGCGATCAGCACGGCCAGCAGCACCGAAGCACCGGAACAGATGGCCTGCATGATCAGCGGCGTCCTGGCGTCTTCCTCCGCGTAGAACACGCGTCCCAGGAAGAAGTAGATGCTCATGAACGGCATGCCGGCGGCCAGGATGGTGAGGACCTGGCCCATCGACGCGGCGGAGGCCGCAGCGGTGGGTCCGGATCCGGCGAACAGCCGGGCCAGCGGACCGGCCAGCACCACCACGGCGGCTGCACCGAAAACGCTGGCGACGCCGATGGTGCGCAGGCCGGAATTCACCGTCTGGCGCACATCCTCCAAAGCCCCGGCCGATTGTTGGTGGGACAGTCGGTTGAACAGCACTGTGGCCACGGAGAGGACGAAGACCGAGTGAGGCAGCATGGCAATCAGCTGGGCCGTGTTCAGCGCATACTCGCCGGGGATCGAGGCGCCGGATCCAGCCAGCTCGGCACGGGCAGCGGTGGCGCCGGAGGCGATGGTCCCGTAGAAGAGGTAAGCGGTGTTGGCGATGACCATGGTGGCCAGGCTCCACAGCGCCACTTTTCCGATGGCCGCGAAGCCCATACCGCGCCAGCCGAGCTTGAGCTTCAGGCCCAGCCCGAGCCGGCCCAGCGGCCACAGCAGCAGGAGTGCCTGCAACACGATGCCCAGGGTGGTGCCGCCGGCCAGCAACACGGTCTGTGCGCCGGTCCAGAGTTCGGGATCGCCCCGGCCGGGCAGGTAGCGGCCGTACAGCGCGATGTACAGCCCCAGTGTGCCGATGGCCACCACGTTGTTCAGGGCAGGAGCCCACATGTACCAGCCGAAGCGCCCGTGAGCATTGAGCACCTGGCCTACCACTGCGTACAGGCCGTAGAAGAAAATCTGGGGCAGGCACCAAATGGCGAAAACAGTGCCCAGTTCCAACATGACCGGTGTCCAACCCCGGGTCAGGACGGAGATGATCGGTCGGGCAAGGAGCGTCGCCAGCAGCGCAATGCCGGCCAGCACCAGCAGCGTCAGGCTCAGCAGCCGGCTGACAAAGTCGGCACCGCCGTCGCTCTTCCGGCTGGCTTTGATGATCTGCGGTACCAGCACCACATTGAACACCCCGCCCGCCAGCAGCAGGTAGATGATGTTCGGGATGGTGTTGGCCTTCTCGAAGATGTCGCCCATCGTCGTGTTGGCACCGATGGCGACCGCGAGCAGGGCGGTCCGGACGAAGCCCAGAATCCGGGACACCATGGTTCCGGCCGCCATGATGGCACTGGACTTGGCCGTGCTGTGCTGCACGGGTTCTTGGGCGGGGATCTTGGTCTCGGACATCGTCCTCTATGTTCTCACCTGAAGACCGGCCGAAGGGCCGCTCCCGGCTGCGGCTCAGAGGTGGCCGGGCAGGACTTCGCGGGCCAGGTCAACGATCCGCCGCTCGTTCGGGAAGGACAGCTTCCGGCCCAGATCCGCCAACGGCACCCACGCGACGTCGACTGCCTCATGGTCCGGGTCATTCTCGATGGTTAGCAGTCCGCCGGTGGCCTCGAGCAGGAAGTGGTGCACGGTCTTATGGACACGGTGGCCGCTGACGGTGAACCAGTAGTCGATGCTGCCCAGCGTGGCCAGCACACGTCCCTTAATGCCGGTTTCTTCTTCAACTTCGCGGACCGCGGCCTCTTCATTGGTTTCCCGGCCTTCGGGGTGTCCCTTGGGCAGGCACCACTCGAGCCGGCCGCCCCGGTTGAAGCGGGCGATGATGGCCACGTTCAGGTCGCTGGTGGACGTATCCACCACGACGCCGCCGGCCGAGATTTCCTCCACAGTCGGCAGGGAATGGTGTCCGGGCGCGGCGCTGCCCACTGACGCTGTCAGCGGAGTGCGCTTCGGGGCGCTCGGAACCGGGTGTGCCATGCGTCCACTCTAACGATTTTTGTGCCAACCCGAGGATGCCGACGCCGAGCCGCCGGACATTGTTAAACATCGTGCCCGGCATCTGGCACGCTTAAGTCACTATGGTTCACCTTTTTGGTTCGCAGTTCCCTTCCGCAACCGGCTCCAACGCCCCGTCCCTGCCGTTGCCGGCCGTGGTGATTGAACTGGGTGAGCTTTTTGCAGCCGCGGGCCACGAACTCTCGCTGGTCGGCGGACCGGTGCGCGACCTGTTCCTGGGCCGAGTCTCCCCGGACCTTGATTTCACCACCGACGCCGACCCGGACGCCACCATCGCCGTCGTCAAAAAATGGGCGGACACCTTCTGGGAGATCGGCCGCGACTTCGGCACCATCGGCATGCGCAAGGGCCAGCACATGATTGAGGTGACCACCTACCGGGCGGAAGCCTACGACCCGGATTCCCGCAAGCCCGTGGTGGCGTTCGGAACGTCTTTGGAGGACGACCTGTTCCGCCGCGATTTCACCATGAACGCCATGGCGCTGCGGCTGCCCTCGCTCGAACTGGTGGACCCATATGGCGGCGTGAAGGATCTGCACGCCGGCCTGCTGCGCACCCCGGGCGCGCCGTCGTCGTCGTTCTCCGATGATCCCCTGCGGATGATGCGCGCAGCGCGGTTCGCCTCGCAGTTGGGGGTCACGGTGGTACCCGAGGTCGCGGCAGCGATGAAGGACATGGCCGGCCGGATCGAAATCATCTCCGCCGAACGCGTCCGCGACGAATTGATCAAGCTGGTCAACGGCAAGGACCCGCGCACCGGTGTGGACCTGTTGGTGGACACCGGGCTGGCCGACCATGTGCTTCCGGAAGTTGCCGCGCTGCGGCTGGAAATCGACGAGCACCACCGGCACAAGGACGTCTACCAGCACTCGCTCACCGTGCTGGAGCAGGCCTGCAACCTGGAGACGGACGACGACGGCGCGCTGCCGGGTCCGGACTTTGTCCTGCGGTTCGCCGCCCTGATGCACGACGTCGGCAAGCCGGCTACCCGCCGGTTCGAACCGTCCGGCGCGGTCAGCTTCCGCCACCACGACATGGTGGGCTCCAAACTCACCGCCAAGCGGATGAAGAAGCTGCGCTTCGACAATGACACCATCAAGGCCGTGTCGCGGCTGGTGGAACTGCACATGCGTTTCTACGGGTATGGCGAGGCGGGCTGGACGGACTCGGCCGTCCGTCGCTACGTCAACGACGCCGGGCCGCTGCTGGAACGCCTGCACCGGTTGACCCGCTCCGATGTCACCACGCGGAACAAGCGCAAGGCGGAGCAGCTCGCCTTTGCCTATGACGACCTGGAACAGCGGATCGCCACCCTGCAGGAGCAGGAGCAGCTAGATGCCGTGAGGCCGGACCTGGACGGCGCCCGCATCATGGCGCTGCTGGGGATCAAGCCCGGGCCCTTGGTCGGCCGGGCCTACAGGTTTTTGTTGGAACAACGGCTGGAAAACGGACCGGCGGCGCCGGAAGAGGCAGAGGCGAAACTGCTGGCCTGGTGGCGGGAGCAGCCGGAATTCGTCCCGGTGGCCGACCAAGACGCGCCAGCGCCGCGCGGAGACCAGGATCGGTGACCTTAATGGGTCCGCACGACTTCCCGGTGCTGTGGCTGATGCGCCATGGTGAAACCGAGTGGTCGCGGGATCACCGCTACACCGGGCTGACCGATCTCGAGCTCACGCCGGCCGGCGTCCAACAGGCCCGCGACGCCGCTGCGAAGCTGGCAGGAGTCCGTTTCCGCACCGTGCTGACGTCTCCGTTGGTCCGTGCGCGCCGGACCGCCGAACTGGCCGGTTATCCGGAAGCGGAAGTGGTGCCGGAAGCCCACGAGTGGGACTACGGGGACTATGAAGGCATGCAAAGCGCCGCGCTCCGGGCCATAGATCCCTCCTATCTGATTTGGACCCACGGCGTCCGCGGCGGCGAGTCGCTGCAACAGGTGGCCGACCGCGCCGACCATGTGATCGCGAAAGTGCTGGAGGGCGGCGACGACGCGGCTTCCAGCGGCGGGACTTCCGACGATGCTTCAGATGGCGCTTCCGATGGCGCTTCCGATGGCCGCCCGCCGGCCTCCGGTGTGTTCCCGTTCGAAATGTCGGCCCGACCGCCGGCCTCCGGTGCGTTGCCGTCCAGAACGGCGGACAGCGGAGCGCCAGCCTTCGATCCGTTCCCGTTCGAAACGTCGGGCCGACCGCCTGCCTCCGGTCCGTCGTCGTCCGAGGCATCCGCACCGCGGCAGGTGCTGCTGGTGGCACATGGACACTTCCTCCGCGTGCTGGCCGCGCGTTGGCTCGGAATGGAACCGGCCGAGGGCCGGCATTTTGTCCTTGAGACGGCTGCCGTCTGCCGGTTGGGCTGGGACAAGAAGACACCCGCGATAGCCGGCTGGAACCTCTAGCCACCGGCCAACGCGGGTTGGTGTAATCATTACCGCCGTTTTGCGGTCAAACTCGACGCAAATGGCGTCCGGTTTCACCTCCTGCCGGTGTGCGGTCAGCAGGCGCAGCCGCGCAGAGACGTGGTGACAATCGGGTGGCAAATAAGTGCTGCGACACGCCAGCGATAGCCGCAACTATTCTCCACTCGATGAGCTGCGGGCCTTCCGCGCCGAGGACCCTCTTGGAGGGTGTGGCCCTTGGAGGGTGTGGCCGAGCCTGCGCCGTCGTGCGGCGGCGTGTTGCCCCGGACACGCCGGTGGAAAGAGGAAATGTGAAACAAGTTCCGGGAACTGGCTAGGCAGAAGCAGCAGTCGTCGGGTAGGTTAAACACGTCCGATTGAACTTTCTCAATCATGTGAGTTTGGTCCGGGCGGTTTTTATTGGCGCTATTAAGAAAGGGAGGTGGGATCTGTGATTATGACCAAGACGCCGGGCGGAGTGTTTAACTCCTTCGCCGCGCTCCGACGACCCGCCTCCGCCATTTCTGCGCACTAGAACGTCGCTGATTGGACCGGTTCCTGTCATGAACCGCTGCCTTTCCTCAATCAACGCATTTCTCTAGCTCTCCTGCGCGGAGGCCTCACCTTCTGCTTGAGGACTTCGCTATGAGCACTCGTACCGCATTTCCCCCTGCCCTTACGGCCGCCTCAGCCGGTTCTTTATCAACCGCCAGGGGCTCCGTACCGGCAGCCGAGACTCCCCTGGATTCCGCCACGCTTTCTGCCCGAATTCCGACCCACTCACGAGAGGAAACCTTCATGAAACCGCTGGATGCAGCTTTATCGCCTGCACCCGAACGGTCCATCCGTCCGTCCGAACCCCGCCTGTCCGATGCGCGCCTGTCCGATGCGCGCTTGTCGAATGAGGGCCGGCGCGGCCACGGCCAGCTGATCAGCGCCGGAAGCTTGCGCGACCTTGACGCTGCCGCCGGTCCCGAAGGCAGCGTTGCCGAAGGTGCCGACTCCGCCGCCGTCGCCTCCGACGCTGCCGACTTGGCCTGGCCGGCGCCCGAACAAGCCGCAGTTGCGGCGATGCCGAATTTCCTGGACAGGCAGGAGGTGAATGCCATGATCCGCAAGCTCCGCCAGAGCGTCTCGCTCTGGAAACGAATACAGAACGTGCGTGTTGATGATCAGCGCTTGGAACAAGTGCGCGACGATTTGCTGTCGCACCAGCAGCTCATTCGCTGAAGTTCCCAGCCAAGCAAGTGCAATTGAATACGCCGTCCTGTAGGGGACACTTTCGCGAGGAGGATCCGATGAAGCGCATTGGACCCGATGTAGCTGAAGCCCGCGCCCGGGTTGCTGCCCGGCGCGGGCTTCCGCCTTTAAGCTGGCAGGAGACTGCTCCAACTCGGCTCCGGCGAGGACATTTGTGCGGGTGCCACCAGCGGTTTTCCGAGCTGCACATCCGTTCAGCTAAGCGTGCGCGTGCAGGCCTAGATAAGGGTTGTGGCGGGGAATAGCGTCGTTTTTAGCCGGAGGGCAACCGGGCCTCCGAACCACCATCGCCGCTGGCCATTCCCGGGATCCGCGTCAACTACAAAGGCTTGTGCGCCTCTCCTCGGGGGTGCGCGGCTGGACTCCGGCAAGCGCAATGGCCTGCATAAAACGTTTAGCCAGTGGTCGGAACGTTTTGCCTCTGATCGGTAAGTATGCTTATCGTAGATGCATCGCAACCTGAGGAGGCAACATGATCGGTTTTATTATCGCTGGACTAGTTATCGGAGCGCTTGCTCGCCTGATCAAGCCCGGCAAGCAGAACCTGGGGCTCCTGGCCACGCTGCTGCTTGGCATTGTCGGCGCGATTATCGGCGGTGTCATTGCTAACCTGCTGGGGACCGGTGACATCTTCGAGCTGAACGTTCTTGGATTCATTGTCGCGGTCATCGCAGCGGTGCTCCTGATCGGTGTGGCCGAGGGCCTGTCCGGTCGTCGGGCGGTCCGCCGCTAACGGCCGCAACACCGAAACACGCAGATGGCCTGCCGCGCAATCGCGCGGCGGGCCATCTCCGTGTTGGCTGAACAGCGGCTGACGAAGGAAGAGCCTGGTTGCCGAAAGCATCTGATCGGCGGGGGAGAGGTGCTCGTTTCAATGCCGAAATAGGAGTGGCGGAACGAAATAGCGATGGCAGAAAGGCCGAACCAGCTCTCGCCCGGCGCCGAAATTACGCCTTTCGGGTGCTGATCCGAGTTGGCCCCAACGCCGCGCGGGCGGCGTTGTCCGGGCATATGGACGCGCCGTCCCACGACAGGGCCGAAACGTTGCACCCCGCACGCTGCTTTTGCTCCGCCACAGACCGGTGACGGGGGCGTTTGCGGCTGATACGTTGGCTGTGGCAGCAATGCTGCCCTTATGGCCCATGCGAGGGAAGAAGGACGAAGATGTCTGAACCGGCTCCGCTGACCGATCTGGAGATTGCCCGCCGCGCTACCTTGCGGCCCATCACCGAAATTGCCGAGGAGGTGGGAATCCCGGCGGAGGCGCTGGAACTCTACGGTAGCTATAAAGCGAAGATCGATCCGGCCAAGCTCGGTGCCGGCTTCGAGGAACCCCGCGGCCAGGTGGTCTTGGTGACGGCGATGTCGCCGACTCCGGCCGGCGAAGGCAAGTCGACGCTGACGGTGGGATTGGCCGATGCGCTGGCCAAGGCGGGCCACAAAACCATGGTGGCCATCCGGGAACCGTCGCTCGGGCCGATCCTGGGCATGAAGGGCGGGGCGACCGGCGGCGGCTATTCGCAGGTGCTCCCAATGGATGACATCAACCTGCACTTCACCGGAGATTTCCACGCCATCACCTCGGCCAACAACGCGTTGATGGCGTTGGTGGATAACCACATCTACCAAGGCAACGCCCTGGGGATTGACCCGCGCCGGCTAACGTTCAGGCGGGTTTTGGACATGAACGACCGGGCGCTGCGCCAGGTTGTGATCGGACTTGGCGGACCAACCCAGGGAGTGCCGCGCGAAGCGGGCTTCGACATCACGGTGGCCTCCGAAGTGATGGCTGTTTTCTGCCTCGCGTCGGGCCCGGCCGACTTGAAGGCCCGACTGTCGCGCATCACCGTCGGCTACACCTATGACCGCCAGCCGGTAACCGTGGTTGACCTGGGCGTGCAGGGTGCCCTGGCCATGCTGCTCAAGGACGCGATCAAGCCGAACCTAGTGCAGACCATCGCCGGCACGCCCGCCTTTGTGCACGGCGGCCCCTTCGCCAACATCGCCCACGGCTGCAATTCGCTGCTCGCCACCCAGACCGCCCGGAGGCTCGCCGACGTCGTGGTCACCGAGGCCGGGTTCGGTTCGGATTTGGGCGCGGAGAAGTTCATGGACATCAAGGCCCGCGCCGGAGGATTTGCGCCGTCGGCGATAGTGGTGCTGGCCACCATCCGCGCGCTGAAGATGCACGGCGGCATCCCCAAGGACCAGCTGAAGGAATCCAACCTGGAAGCCGTTCAGGCCGGCATCGCCAACCTCGAACGCCACGTGGACAACGCTGCCAAGTTCGGCCTCACATCGGTAGTGGCCATCAACAAGTTCACCACCGACAGCCCGGAGGAACTGGACTGGGTGCTGGACTGGTGTCGGCAGAAGGGTGTTGAGGCGGCGGTGGCCGATGTCTGGGCTCAGGGCGGCGGCGGAACCGGCGGCGACGCGCTGGCCGCGAAAGTGGCGCAGGTGTTGCAGCAGCAACAATCCTTCTCCCCGTTGTACGACCTGGACCAGACAGTGGAGAAAAAGATCGAGACGATCGCCCAGCAGATCTACGGCGCGGACCATGTGGAATTCACCAGTCCGGCCCGCAAGCGGCTGGCCGAAATTGAGGCGAACGGCTGGGGCAAACTGCCGGTATGCATGGCCAAGACGCAGTATTCCTTCACCGACGACCCCTCCGTTCTGGGCGCCCCCAGCGGTTTCAGCATCACGGTGCGCGACCTGATCCCCAAGACCGGCGCGGGCTTCATCGTCGCGCTGACGGGCGACGTGATGACCATGCCGGGTCTGCCGAAGGAGCCGGCGGCGGGCCGGATGGACGTGGACGACGACGGCGTGATCACCGGACTCTTCTAGCGCCACCAAGGGTCCTCCGGCCGGGGCCGAAGAATCACCGGGGTGGTTCCTCGGCCCCGGCTTGGCTGAAGGTTACGTGTTCCGAACGCGTGCTGCGTTCAGAACACGCGCCGCACCACCGGAGTCCGCAGCGCCAGCAGGGTCAGGGCGAAGGAGCCGATGGTGGCTATGGAAAACTTCACCGAGATCAGCGCCAGCGTCGGTTCCTGGTCGGGGAAGACGTGGAACGTCAACCAGGTCAGGAACAGGTAATGGCAGAGGAACACCCCGAAGGAGGCGTTCGACAGCTGGATGAGCGTCCGGCCCAGCCAGCTGGCGGGCTGCCACCCGGCCAGCAGGAAGTACGTGGCGGTAAAGATGCACAGGGCCGCCGCGGTGACGCCCAGCCCCACGTAACTGGACGGCGTGATGATGTTGAGCAGCGGCGTGGAATCCTTGTGGATCCAGTGCCAGATGTTGAAAACGGAGAGCACGACGGCGGCGCCTGCTGCCGCTACGGCGGCACCGCGGGGGACGCGCAACTGGGTGATGACCCAGCCGGCCATGAAGTAACCCACGTACGGGAACCACTGGGTCAGGATGTTCCACGGATATTCCCAGCCCCACTGGAACTGGATACTGGCCGCCTGCAGGCTGAACAGCGCCAGGGTCAGGACCAGCACGGCGCAGGTCGCGGCGGCGGCGCGCTGCAGCGGCACGCGGTTCAGGTAGCCGGCCAGCGGCGGTGCCACCAGATACAGGCCCAGGATCAGCCAGAGGAAGTAGAGGTGCGGATAGACCTGGGTGTCGAAGACTGACACCAGCACCTCGCCCGGATTCAGCTCGCGGCCCAGGATCAGGTAGTTGCCAATGAAGATGTAAACCAGATGCCAGACCACCAGGGCCGGCAGCAGCCGCAGTGCGCGCTTCCGGTAAAAAGCCCTGGCACCTTCGGTATGCGCCCGCGGTGCGAGCACCAGGGCACCGGAGATCGTGACGAAGACCGGCACCACCCAGATGAAGGCGATGTCGATGATCGCTGCCGGAAGCCAATCGGGCTGCGCGCGGGCGTCGTCGTCGCCGGCCAATTCACCAAAGGAGTGGATGGCCACCACTCCGACAATGCTGACGATGCGCAGGATGTCCAGCGCATAGTTGCGGCGCCGGCGAGGGGCCGCTCCGTGAAGCTGTCCGGACGGGGACGGGGAGGATACGGCCATGGCCCCAATCTACCCGGGCGGCGTTGCCACCCCGGCAAAGGTTAAGGGCCGGTCCTTGCCGGACCGGCCCTTACCTGGAGTGCGTCTTAGCTATCTGACTCGCCGCGGATGAAGGCTTCAACCCTCTCGCGGGCGGTCTCGTCGTCGTACTGTTCCGGCGGGGACTTCATGAAGTAGCTCGACGCCGAAAGGATCGGTCCGCCGACGCCGCGGTCCAGCGCGATCTTGGCCGCACGGATCGCGTCGATGATCACGCCCGCGGAGTTCGGCGAGTCCCAGACCTCGAGCTTGTACTCCAGCGAGACCGGGGCATCGCCGAAGTTGCGGCCCTCCAGCCGAACGAACGCCCACTTGCGGTCATCCAGCCAGGACACGTAGTCGGACGGGCCGATGTGGACATCGTCGTCGCCCAGCACCGCGGAGGTGTTCGAGGTGACGGCCTGGGTCTTGGAGATCTTCTTGGACTCCAGCCGCTCGCGCTCGAGCATGTTCTTGAAGTCCATGTTGCCGCCGACGTTGAGCTGGTAGGTCCGGTCCAGGACCACGCCGCGGTCTTCGAACAGCTTGGCCATCACGCGGTGGGTGATGGTGGCGCCGATCTGGCTCTTGATGTCGTCGCCGACAATCGGAACGCCGGCGGCGGTGAACTTGTCGGCCCATTCCTGGGTGCCGGCGATGAAGACCGGCAGGGCGTTGACGAAGGCCACGCCGGCGTCAATGGCGCACTGCGCGTAGAACTTGGCTGCCTGCTCGGACCCCACCGGCAGGTAGCAGACCATGACGTCAACCTTGGCGTCACGCAAGGCCGCCACCATGTCCACGGGCTCCTCGTCGGATTCCACGATGGTCTCGCGGTAGTACTTGCCCAGGCCGTCCAGCGTGTGGCCGCGCTGTACCTTGACGCCGGTGGCCGGAACGTCGGCGATCTTGATGGTGTTGTTCTCGCTGGCACCGATCGCGTCGGCCAGGTCGAGACCCACCTTCTTGCCGTCCACATCGAACGCCGCGACGAACTGCACGTCGTCGACGTGATAGGCGCCGAACGCAACGTGCATGAGTCCGGGGATCGTTGCGCTCGGGTCGGCGCCACGGTAGTAGTGGACGCCCTGGACCAGCGAGGCCGCACAGTTTCCAACACCGACGATCGCTACCCGGATGGGGTTCTCTGCCACGGTTCTCCTTCGAAACACTTCTGTCTGGCCGCCACGCCGATGGCGGGCAGCCTATCCAGTCTACGCCGTGTTTCAACACACCGCTGGGCCAGACCATTCCCGAGACGGTAGCGCTATTTCGGGCGGGCCGAGGCTAACCGCTTACCCCAGTGGAATCGTGCGGCTGTCCCACCGGCTTGGACTCGGGCGAACCACGCTGGCGCAGGTAGACCGAAAGGATCACCATGGACCAGACGGCGAGGAATTCGGATTGCCAGTTCTGCAGGGTCCGGTTCCAGAACTCCGGGGAGCCCACGTATTCACCCCAGCTGCCCGGATCCTGCAGGTTGCCGATCTGGCTCTCGGCGAAGGCACTGAAGCCGCTGATCGACTGCACCAGCCAAGACGCCACGAAGATGGCACCCATCACCAGGCCCAGCGAGTTCGAGAAAACTTTGGTGCGCCAGCCGCCTGCCTTGGCCCATTTGGGTGAATCCGGCCGGGCGAACCGACCCAGGAGTTGTTCCTTGTCCGACTCCTTGCCCCGTTTGTCCAGTTCCTTCGACTCGGGGGAGCCTTTCTGCACAAACCAAATGCTTAGCAGGATCAGCAACAGGAACTGCAGGTATTCGGACTGCCAGTTTTCGGAAACGTCCACCGCAAAGCTGGACGACGTCACGTACTGCCAGAAGGAAATAGTCTCCAGACCCGAGGCGATCTGCTCGTTATTGAAAGGGGCCAGCCCGGAGAACGCCTGGCCGACCAGCGAGGCGCCGAACAGCAGGCCGAAAAAGGTGCTCAGGCCATTTGTAATGAGCGGGTTGAGTTTCACCTTGCCAACACCCCGATCGCGGCCATGTAGACCAGCCCGACCGTGATGAGGCCCAGCAAGACCCAGAAAGACCAGCGCATCTCAGCTCCCGTCTACGGCGCAGTCGTAGGGGCGCTCGCCCCGGAAGGTGCAGCCCGCGCCGAGGACCTTCCAGCGGTCTCCCGACCGGGTCAGGAACATGGTTTCCGTGTCCAGCACCACCTGCGCATTCCGTCCGAAGGCCTGGCTCCCGGTCACTTTCCCGGCAGCGGGCAGGTCCAGCTGCAGGATCTTCCGCGGGCAGCTGCCTGGTTCGGCGTCCTCGGTTGCTTCGACAGCCACCGGCGCCAGCAAGGCGCACGCGGCGGCGCCGTCGCCGGCCTGGACTGCGGCGAGGAACCCCCTCGCGGCGGCAGCGGCCTCCTCGCTGCCCGGGTTCAAGGACGAACAGCCGGCGGCGCCCAGTGCCAGCACCATGAGTGCTGCCAGCGGCGGAAGGTGCCGCAGGCGCGGCCTGGAACGACTCGTGCGCATTTTTCCTCCTGCCCGGTCAGTACCCGGACGCGAGCTGTTCCCAACCGTGTCTGTTTGCCTGCGTGACTCTCAGGCTGGAAGGCGGCGGGCATTGCGCAGCCGGCGCACCAGTTTCAAGGCCGGCGAGGGCAGCACGGTGCGCAGCTTCGAGCGCATCTTGCGGCGCTGGACCGCAGCCAGCCGTTCCGGATCCGTCGCCAGTTTTCCGGCCCGGGCGCGTTCGGCGAAGTTCACCAGCAGGTCGTCCAACGGCACGGATTGGACGTGGAAGTAGTTGTCCCGCAGCCACCGATGGTCGGGGTGCTGGAACCTGCCAGCCACCAGATCCGCCAGATTCCCCACCAGCCCGGAGCCGTCGAAGACCTTGTTCAGCATCTGCTCGGAGAGGCCGAAGTCGTCCAAAATCAGCACCGGCAGGCCGGCGTCGAGCGCTTCCAAGGCAGCCGTGGAGCTGACCGTGACCATCGCCGCAGCCGGCGTGAGCTGAGCGGACATCGGACCGGTGCAGAACTGCAGTTCATGCCCGCCGACCGCGCGCGCCGCCACCAGATCCGACCAGAGTTGGTCGAAGGGGTACTGCTCCAGGTGCGTCTGCGGCTCGCCGGCCCACGCCCGCAACTTCACCCGCACCGACAGCTCCGGCCTGCGCCGCGCCAACGCCGCCAAGGCCTGCAGGATGGCCACGCGCTGGTCGCGCTCCACCGGAACCTTCGCCTGCGGCGCAAAAACCACCGAACGCAGCGGGACCTGCTGCGGTTCCGGACGGGCCGGCGAGGCCAAAAACGGCAGCCGTGAGACCAGGATCCGTTGCGGCAGCCGCATGGCATCGGCCAGATCGCTGAAAGCGCGGCATTCGGCATGGCTGTGCGTGATGAAAGCGTCGCCGAGGGCGCGGTAGTTCAGTGCCTTGCGGGTGGCCGGGAAGGCAACGCCGGGCAGCGCGGACAGTAGCGCTGGCCGGTGCGGCATCCGGGAGGCCTGCGAGAAAACTTCTTCCACCACCGGTCCGGTGGCCGCTGCCAGCACGACGTCGGCGCCCGCCAGGGCGGTCCGCAGCCCGGAGGCGGGGATCACCCGGGGAGCCTTGCCGGCAAGGAACGTTCCGGCGGTGGCTGCCTGGATCTGTTCCAGCGTCGGCAGGATCGGGGAACGCACCAGCAGCACTTCGCGCTCCCAGCCCTCCCCAAGGGATTCCAGCGTGGCGCAGGCGAATTTCAGGTAAGAATCGCTGTCAGCGACCGCCAGCACGCGGAACGGCCGGCTGTTGTTCCCGCCGACCGACGACCCGGCTGTGCTTTGAGGCCCGAAAGTCATCGTTTGCCTCCCTCGCGCAGCGAACTGCTGAGATGCCGGCGCAGTTCTACCGTTGTCTCCGGCAACCACCAGTCTTCCGGTACCGGCTGTCCCTTCAGCGGTACCCCAGACGGGGCCAGGATCAGGCGAAGGGAGGCCAGTACCGTGGAGGGCAGTGCGCGGACAACCTGACCGGGCCGCAGGCCGCGCAGGCGCATTTCTACCGGAATCGTGTGCTGCTTGACGTGGATCAGCGGGTGGCTGTCCAGGGCGTTGAGGAGGTCGGGTTGTTCCCGGCGGTGCGGAAAATAGGCCACCGGGCCTTCCTCGGTCAACGACCGCACCCAGTCCAGGTACGGCTCGGGCCGGATCAGCTTGTCGGCGGGCATGGCCGAACCAACCACGATGGTCGGTTCGGTGATGTTCTCGGTGACCGGCTGCGTGCCCAGCCACTCGAACCGGTGCCGTTCCAGGTGGCCGCCGAGGGCCCTGAACTTCTTCTCCACGGGGGCAGGCACCGACAGAGCCGTGAACACCAGCAGCCGGCCCTGGCTTGCCATCCGGCGCAGGGTCCACCACGTGGCCAGGCCCAGCGCCTTGCGCCGCATGGTCGGCATGGCCCGCGGACGGATCAGCGGGGTGGGTCCATCGCTGACCAGCATCTGCAGCAGACTCAGCGTTGCCAAACCGTCGTCCACAATGACCAGTTCGTCGGCGACCACGCCGCGCAAGAGCTCGGTCTGCACCCTGCCGGAGTAGGCATCCCCGGTGACCCAGCGGTCCAGCTTGCGGCTGCGGACCGCGGGCAGGGCAGATGCGGGCGGCGTGAACCGCACCCCGCTCGGCACCTGTTCCATCAGCGACTTCAGCGTGCTGTCCATGCCGACGGCGTCGCTGCGCGGGTGGATCAGCGTCTCCTGGCCCAGCAGCCCTGCACCGTGGGCCTCGACGGCGCTGAGCAACTGCAGGGGCGACTCAGCCCAGACGGCGGCACGGCCGAAGCGCGGTCGAACCAGTTCGCTCCGGTGCCCCCGCCTGGTTGCGGGCCCAGGCTTCGGGTGGGCCAGCCGGCGGTCCACCGCCGGACCCAACTGGGGGAGGAACGCTGCCGTGGCCACTGCCTCCGTCATCACTTCCGCCTCACGAGGCCACGGCCGATTTGAGCTTGCGGACGGCGCGACGGCCGATCCGTCCGACTTTGGCCAGCGCCCGCGCGCGGTCGGCCGCGGGCAGTCCACCGGGAAGCTGAAGCTTGGTCAGCCGCCGCCGCTTGAAGTAGCGCATCTGGGGTCCGTCCTGGATGCTGTGCAGATAGGCTTCCGCGCTGGGGCGGACTGCCGCCAGCGTCTCTGCCTGCATGCAATAGGAGACGGCCTCGACCAGCGGCTGCAGCCTCCGCGCGGCCGGAGTGTCCGCACCGTCCTGGTCCGGTGCCTGGATGTTCCGTTCCAGGACGGCGTCGATGATGGTGACCGGCACGCGGTTGCTGTTTTCGTACGGACTCAGCCGTTCCAGCAGCAGCGCCGTCCCGACGGCTGCGGCGTCGATGTTCAACAGGTATTTGGCCGTCATCAGGGCGGTGGAAAAGCAGCTCACCACCAAGCGCGGCTGAAGCCGCTGCATGACCACTTCGGCCGGGGCGGAGGACTCCAGGATGTCCAGCTGCACGCCGAGCTCGTGGGCCGCGGCCTCGATGGAGCGGACGGCTCCCGGCCCGGCGCTGGGATGGGGTTTGAACACGCAGTGCAGGATGCCCTGGTCTTTGGCCTTCTGCATCATCTGGCGGTGAAGCGCCACTTCCTCCTCGGCCGAAAGGATGCCGAGGTCCGCCAGGTACTGGCCCAGCAGCAGGGCGGTTCCGGCCCCATCCTGGTGGGGGGCTGCCGGAAGGGGAAGCGGCGGCAGTGACCGGTCCAGTTCTTCCATGGCGCGGCGCAGCGACGCCGGTTCCACCGGAACCAGTCTCGGATGGTGTTCGCGCAGCAACTGCGGGCGCAGTCCCGGAACCAGATCCACATACAGCAGGGAATCGAGCCGTTGGGCCACGGCCAACGGGACAGGGTTCCGGGTGGGGCCGTAACTCATCAGGCCGTCCGAATGCACCGAGACCCGTGCGCTGGCAAAGATGCGGGCCAACGCAATCGCGGGATTCACCTGGATGGATTCGACGTACAGGTGGACCGGGGCGCTGCCCAGCTCCCATTCCGAGCGCAGCAGCTTCTGCCACAAGTCAAGGTCTTGCTCGCGCGGACTGAACTGGCCGGGGCGGCGAGGCCAGAGCAGGCTGCTCAGGTCCACGACACGGTCGAATCGGCTGGCCGCCTCGGTGAAACCCGGCGCCTCGTGGAACGGAACGGTGACCTCCGGAATCATCGCGTTGTTGGTGAGCACCAAAATGCGTTCATGGCCGGTCTCCGGCAAAGCGTCGTCGTCGATGGCCGCTGCCAGCGAGACACATTGATACAGGGTCGAGACGACAAATAGTTCTTTCACTTCGATGCTC
This sequence comes from Arthrobacter sp. B0316-1-20, assembly GCF_059091865.1. NCBI lineage: Bacteria > Bacillati > Actinomycetota > Actinomycetes > Micrococcales > Micrococcaceae > Arthrobacter > Arthrobacter sp. B0316-1-20. The sequence goes on from NZ_JBNHHC010000011.1 coordinate 146,633, forward strand.
CGATCGCTGTTTCCAGCGTCTCGCGCCGGCGGTCGCCCAGGGACTGCAGCCCGGCGGCGACCGCGGCGGCCGGCAGGCCGGCCACGGCAGCACGCACGCCGGCCGCCAGCTCCTGGCGGACAGCCGGGGTCATGGAATCCGAACGGTCGAGGTGGTGGCACGCGATGGCCAGGAATTGGCGGATTGCTTTCGGCCGAAAACGGTAGGCCTCGCGGTCTTCCGCCACCAAGCGGAAGACTTCGGCGTAGCTGCGCAGGAAATCAAGCTGTCGGCGGTCGAAGATCTGGCTCAACGACGTCGCTACACCGCGGCGATAGAACGCGCCCAACTGATCCGAGACTGCGTAGGAGGCTGCCTGCAGATGCAGGCGCCAGATCCAGGGACGGTCCTCGGCGGTATGGAGACCGTCGAGAAAGTGCAGCAGGCCGGCCTCTTTGAGCGCGCTGTCGAAGATGCCGAAGGGCGCGTACGGGTAGTCCACCATGGTCGAATCGTTCGAAGGCCCAATGTCCCGGCGGGGATCGAGGGCGATGCCGCGGACCGCTTGCGGGGCACGGTGGACGGTCCGGACTCCGTTCGTGTGGCGGATGTGGTCCACCCGGAGGAAGTCCACGCCCAGCTGCCCGATCTCTTCGGTGATCCGGGACAGATGCCCGGGGGCGTACCAGTCATCCGGATCGAAGAAGGTGATGTAGCGTCCCGCCGCGGCGTCCAGGCCCTGGTTGCGTGCCGCGGCCAGGCCGCTGGCGGTGTCGTTGCGGTGGATCTGCAGGCCGGGGAGCCGGCCGGTGAAGGCGGCGGCCAGCTCCCCGGTCCCGTCGGTGGAACCGTCATCGATGACGATGATTTCCATCACCGAGGGATCATCGAACTGGCGGGTCAGGCTGGTCATCGCGTCGCGGATGAAAGGTGCCTGGTCTTTCGCCGGGATGATGACGCTCAGTAATGGCTGGTTCATGGGGTGCCCCTTAGCCGTCCACCCGGCGCAGCCGGGACAGCGGGGCCAGTTCGCCCGGGAAGACGCGCTTGACGCCGTCGCCCATGGCATCTTCCAGGATCCGGATGTCGCGGATCAGCGCCTCGAAGCCCTTCGGCTCCAGCGAGGACGCCTGGTCCGAGCCCCACATGGTCCGGTCCAGCGTGATGTGCCGCTCCACCGTGACCGCGCCCAGCGCCACCGCGGCGAGCGAGATCTGCAGGCCGCGCTCGTGCCCGGAGTAGCCCACCGGCACCTGGTAGCGCTCCTGCAGCGTGGAGATCATCCGCAGGTTCGCCTCTTCCGGCGGCAGCGGGTAGGTGGAGGTGGCGTGCATCAGGATCAGCTTGTCCGTGCCCAGGGTCTCCACAGCCTTGTCGATCTGCTCGATCGTGGACATGCCGGTGGAGAGGATCACCGGCTTGCCGGTCTCACGCAGCGCGGTGAGCAGGTCCAGGTCGGTGACGGAGGCGGAGGCGACCTTGTGGGTCAGCGCGCCGGCGTCTTCCATGAACGCAACCGAGGGGACATCCCAGGGCGAGGCGAAGCAGTGCAGGCCGCGGTCGGCCGCGTGCGAGATCAGCTTCTGGTAGATCGGCATGTCGAACTCCACCCGGTACCGGTAGTCCAGGTAAGTCATCTCGCCCCACGGAGTGGAACGCATCTTGTCCCGCATATCCGCCGGGGTGGAGATCTCCGGGGTGCGCTTCTGGAACTTCACCGCGTTCGCGCCGGCCTCGGCCGCCACGTCGATCAGCTGCTTGGCGATCTCGATGTCGCCGTTGTGATTGATCCCGATCTCGCCGATCACGTAGACCGGCTGCCCGGCACCGACCTGCACATCACCGATCGCGACGGGAGCCGGCGCACCGGCGGGAACACTGTTCGAAACGGTAGCTTCGGTAGTCATGAGCTGCACTCTTTCTGTTGTTGCTGTGGCTTGTTCTTGGCGGCTGCCTTCGTCGGCGGCACCGCTGCGCGCGGCGAGGATGAGTTCGCAGACCTCGCGGACTGCGCCGTCGCCGCCATGGTGCTGAAGCACAGTGCGTGCTGCAGCTTTGACCTCGGCGCGGGCATCGCCCACAGCCACCGGCCAACCAACGACGCCCATGGCGGGCAGGTCGTTGACGTCGTTGCCCACGTAGGCAACCCGATCGGGGTCCAGCCGCTGGGCGGCCATCCAGCTGCGGACCGCACCGGCTTTGTCCGCGACGTCCTGGAGGACGTCGACGCCGAGCTTGCGCGCCCGGGCACTGACCACCTTGTTGCGTTCGGTGGACAGAATCAGTTGGGGAATTCCGGTACTGCGCAGCCGGGAGATTCCCATCCCGTCTTCGCGGCTCACGCGGACGAACTCCTCGCCGTCGGCATTCACGAAGGCGTGGTCGTCGGTGTGGACGCCGTCGAAGTCCATGACCAAGGCATCCACGTCGAGGACGCGGGTCCGGGGTGCCGTTGCCTGGTCGGCCAGCGCGCGGACCACGGCCAGGTCTTCCAGCGAGTCGATTTCGACGGCGTGCTCGGCGGGCACTTCCTGGAGCTTCAGCCGGCCGAAGAAACGGTGCTTGCGGGCCACGAAACCTTCGGTGCGCATCGCGTAGAACGCGCCGGTTTCGCGGTACTGGGGCGTGCGGTCCTGCCGGCGGGGCCGCACGTTGGCGTTGTGCCCGACGGCGGTGACGGCACCGCCGGCGTCATGCATCCAGTGGAAGGCGTGGCTCTCGGTGACGGAGAAGGCCACATCCGTGCGGTCCTCCAGCACATCCAGCACGGCATCGTTCAGGTGGTCCGGATCGATGAACGGGGACGTGCACTGCAGCAGGACCGTGACCGCCGGCTGCCGCGGCAGCGATGCGAGCACGTGGAGCACCGCAGATTCGCTGCTGGCGGTGTCGCCGGAGAGGTCCGCGGGGCGGATGACCACGCGGGCGCCGCAGCGTTCGGCTTCGACGGCGATGTCCGGATGGTCAGTGCTGACGACGACGTCGGTCACCGCCGGGGCCGCCAGCGCACTGTCAACGGCGCGCGCCACCAGGCTGCGGCCGGCCACGGGCTTTAGGTTTTTGAACGGGATCCCTTTGGAGCCGCCGCGGGCCGGGATGACGACCAGGACTTCCGGGGGGTCGGTGTAACTCATTGGAGCCACGGTAGGAAGGGCCGGTAACGCCCGGGGGTGGCCAAGGTTACGGGAAGGCAAGCAGCAGAGAACGTTTCACCCAACCCGCCCTGCGGTCCCGCATCTGTAGCCGATAGTGCAGCCGCCAGTACGCTTGGAGCATGCCCGGGTCCCGCTCTTCGCGCCGCAGACCGCTGCGTATTGTGGTGCCCAGCCGCAACGATCCGTTCCTCAAGCAGTTCACCGAAGTGGTGGGCGGACCGTTGGGCCGGCACAGCGCTCCGGGCCTGGTCTCGCCGGGCTTTTTCACCGTTGAGCGCGTGCTGATCATCCTGACAACGTTCGCCGCGCTGCTCTCGGTCCTGGTCAAGACGCCGTGCCGGCTGGCCGGATGGGAGCTGCCGGACTACTTCTACATGGGCTGCTATTCGGACTGGCCGGTGCTGTTCGAAACCCGCGGGCTGGCCGAGGGCATGGTGCCGTTTGTCAGCGCGGGCAGTTCGTTTGAGTACCCGGTCCTGCTGGGGCTGCTGGCCGGGGCGACGGCATGGCTGGTGCCGGGCGAGGGTGTGTCAGCGGGCCGGGCCTTGGCGTATTTCGACATCAACGCCACCTTGGCGGCCGTGGCCTGGCTGGTCACGGTGGTTGCCACGGCGCGCATGAGCCACCGGCGGCCTTGGGATGCAGCCATGGTGGCGCTGGCACCGGGAATCGTGCTGGCAGGGACCATCAACTGGGACCTGTGGGCTGCCATGCTGGCGGCACTGGCGATGCTCGCCTTCGCCAGGCGCCGTCCGGTCCTGGCGGGCGTGTTCATTGGTTTGGGTGCGGCGCTGAAGCTGTACCCGGTGCTGATCCTAGGGGCCATCCTGCTGCTGGCAGTCCGCACGGGGCGGTACCGCCCGCTGGCGGCGTCCGCTGCGGCCGCGGCTGCGGTCTGGCTGGGCGCCAACCTGCCGTTTATGCTGCGGGACTTCGGCAGCTGGTTTCATTTCCTGGATTACAGCCGGCAGCGCGAGGCCGGGTATTCGTCCATCTGGTACGCCTACAATCTGACCGCGCAGCGGCAGCAGCTGCTACTGCTCAGCCCGGAGTTCATCAACACTGCATCCTTCCTGCTGTTCGCGGCAGCCTGCGCAGGTATCGCGGTGCTGGCACTGGCGGCACCGCGCCGTCCGCGGATGGCATCGCTGGTGTTCCTGGTGGTGGCTGCGTTCGTACTTACTAACAAGGTGTATTCTCCGCAGTTCGTGGTCTGGCTGGTGCCGCTGGTGGCGCTGGCCCACCCGCGATGGCGCGACTTCCTGGTCTGGCAGTTCTTCGAGGTGATGCACTGGTGGGCCATCTGGATGCACCTGGGCCAGGTCACCAGCGGCGGCGAAGCGGCGCGGAACCTGGACGCGCCGTACTACGTGCTGGCGGTGCTGGCCCATATAGCCGCCACGGCATACATCATGGCCAAGGTGGTCCGGGACATCTGGCTGCCTGAACATGATCCGGTTCGGCGCGTGGATACCGATGATCCCCAAGGCGGCGGGTTTGACGGCGCTGCCGACAAGTTCGCGCTGCCACTGCCCGGCCGCGTCCGCGCGGCACGGGTGGGCCCGGTGCCAGGCGCAGCCGCTGACGCTGTCCTATATTCTTCGACTGGCATAGATGCGTCTCGGCCCTCGCGCCGGTGGCCGGGCATTGCCAGTGAGGACGCGGAGGGCACAAGGTTGGACCGAAGGTCGGAAGGGGAAAATCAATCGTGACGGACGTAGCGGTAGTCGGCGCCGGGCCAAACGGGCTGGCCGCGGCGGTGATCATGGCGCGAGCCGGCCTGGACGTCACGGTCTTCGAAATGGCGGCGACGCCCGGTGGCGGTGCGCGGACACTGGAACTGATGCAGCCGGGCCACTGGCACGACGTGTGCTCGGCAGTGCATCCGATGGCTGCAGCCTCGCTGTTCTTCCGCGAGTTCGGGCTGGACCGGCGGATCCAGATGCTGGCGCCAGAGGTCTCCTACGGGCACGTGATCGACGGGGCCGCCGCGGCGGTCGCCTACCGCGACCTGGAGCAGACCGTTGCCGGGATGGGCGCCGACGGCGGCGCCTACCGGCAGCTGATGCGGCCGCTGGTGGAGCGGACCGATGCCCTGCTGGAGTTCACCATGGACCAACTGCTCCGCATGCCGACCAGCCCGGTGACGGCCTTCCGGTACGGAATCCGGACCCTGGAACAGGGGTCGCCCGCCTGGAATCTGCGCTTCAAGGAACAGTTCGCACCCGCCCTGCTCACCGGCGTCGCCGCACACACCACGGGCGGTGTGCGACGCCTGTCGTCGGCCGGGGCAGGGCTGATGCTCGGCGCGCTCGCACATGCTGTGGGATTTCCCTTCCCGGCCGGGGGGTCGCAGGCCATTATCGACGCCATGGTCCAGGACCTGCGGGCACACGGCGGCCGGTTGGAGGCCCAGCACCGGGTGGCATCGCTGGCTGAGCTGACCGATGCCCGGGTGGTGATGCTGGATACTTCGCCCACGGAATTCCTCCGGCTGGCCGGCGGCCGGCTCCCGGCCCGTTATGCCCGTGCCTTGCAGCATTTCCGTTACGGACCCGGCGCGGCCAAGGTGGACTACATTCTCTCCGGGCCGGTCCCGTGGGCACACCCGGAACTGCGCCGCGCCGGCACCGTGCACCTGGGCGGCACCCGGGAGCAGATCGCAGCTTCCGAGCGGGACATTGCCCGTGGCCGGCACTCGGAGGACCCGGTGATCTTGGCGGCACAACCGGCCGTGGTCGATCCATCCCGGGCCCCTGCCGGCCGGCACGTGCTGTGGGCCTATTGCCACGTACCGAGCGGCTCCACCCGTGACATGGAGACGGTGATCACGGCCGCGCTGGAACGAGCCGCGCCGGGATTCACCGATCTGGTGGTCGACTCCGCGAGCATGTCCGCGGCCGACTATCAGATGTATAACCCGAACTACGTGGGCGGTGACTTCGGCACCGGCGCGGTCAACTTGCTGCAGCTCGCGGCCCGCCCGGTGCTGAGCCCCAAACCCTGGCAGACGCCACTGGACGGCGTCTACCTGTGTTCGGCAGGAACACCGCCGGGGCCCGGAGTGCACGGGATGGCCGGCTACCGCGCCGCCGCGCTCGCCCTGCAGACGCATTTCGGGCTGACGGTACCGCCCCTGCAGCCGTGAAGCCGTGGCCCGCCGGGCTGATCGAAGGCAAGATGGTGCCATGGATCCCGTAGCGGCGTTGAATGAAATCGCCTTCTGGCTGGAGCGCGAACTGGCGCCCACGTTTAAAGTGCAGGCGTTCCGGCGGGCCGCCGCCGTGGCGGCGGGGCTGGAACCGGACGAGCTGGCCGCCCGGACGCGCAGCGGCCGGCTGAAGAGCATGAAGGGGATCGGGGCCAGGACTTTCGAGGTCATTCAGCAGGCGGTCGACGGCGAGGTCCCCGACTACCTGGTGCAGCTCCGGGAACGATCGGCAGAACCGCTGGCCGAGGGCGGCCGCGAACTGCACCAGGCCCTCCGCGGCGATCTGCACAGCCACAGCGACTGGTCCGACGGCGGCTCGCCGCCGGAGGACATGGTCTACGCAGCACGCTGGCTCGGCCGCGACTATCTGGCTCTGACCGACCATTCGCCGAACCTCAAGATTGCCAACGGCCTGAGTGCGGAGCGCCTCGCCAGGCAGCTTGACCTCGTGGCCGGCTTCAATGCCAAGGCCGACGGTATTCGGGTCTTGACCGGCATCGAAGCAGACATCCTGGAAAGCGGCGAACTCGACCAAACACCGCAGATGCTGGACCGGCTGGACGTGGTGGTGGCCAGCGTGCACTCCAAACTCAGGTCGGACCGCGGCACCATGACCCGGCGCATGCTCGGCGCGATTAACAATCCGCGCACCAACGTGCTGGGCCACTGCACCGGGCGGCTGGTCAAAGGATCGCGGGGAACACGTCCGCAATCGGAGTTCGACGCCGAGCGCGTGTTCGCCGCCTGCGCCGAGAACAGCGTCGCGGTCGAAATCAACTCCCGGCCGGAGCGGCAGGACCCGCCGGATGAGCTGATCCAGCTCGCCCTCGACGCCGGCTGCCTGTTTAGCATCGACAGCGACGCGCACGCGCCCGGTCAGCTGGATTTCCTCCACTACGGTGCCGAACGTGCTGCAAAAAACGGCGTCCCAGCCGAACGGATCATCACCACCTGGCCGGTGGAGCGGCTGCTGGAGTGGTGCAGCCAAGGGCGCTGACCGTTCATGCAGAGCACTCGCAGATGAAGTTGCCCACTTCGGCATGCGGCGCGACATGCACTACAAGTCAAATCAGCTATGGTCCTAAGCATGCTGAACAATTTTTCGAAGGCAGCGTTGGCGGTGCTGGTCGTGCTGCTGATGTGCTCCTGCGGGCTGCAGATGCCCGCGGACCCGGAAGGAACGTTGGACCGCATCAGCAACGGAAACCTCAGAGTCGGTATCTCGCACAACCCGCCCTGGACGGCAGTCCACAACGGCCAGGACCCGGCAGGTTCGGAGGCAGACCTGGTGCGACAATTCGCTGCCACCCGCGGAGCAACCATCGACTGGACGGCGGCCGGCGAGGAATCCCTGATGGGGCAGCTGGAACGCGGCGAACTTGACCTGGTCATCGGTGGTTTGACGAAGAAATCGCCGTGGTCGGACAAGGCCGCGCTGACCCAGCCCTACGCCGAGGGCCGTGCCCCCGACGGAGGCAAGGAGGAATACGTCATGGCTTCCAGGATGGGCGAAAATGCCTTCCTGCAGGAACTGGAACAGTTTCTTCTCGACGGGAAGGGGCAGTGATGAACGCCAGGTTTGGCCGCACCGAGCTGCCCGACCAGCAGCAAGAAGCCCTGCGGCGCGCCATCAGGATCCAGTGGATCACCATCGGCGTCCTGGCCGTGTCAGTCACTCTGGTCTTTCTGGTGATGGGCAATTCACAGGCGATGAAGGCGGCCTGGATTGAAGACATGCTCTCCTTCGCGCCGCCGCTTGCGTTCCTGCTGGCGATGAAAATCGTCAACCGGCCGCCCACCCGGAAGTACCCCTACGGATACCACCGGTCGACCGGAATCGCGCACCTTGTCGCGGCGGTGGCTCTCTGCACCATGGGCGCGTTCCTGGTGGTCGATTCCGGCATGGGCCTGCTGAAGGGGGAGCACCCGCCGATCGGCTCGGTCCAGATCCTCGGCCACACCATCTGGCTCGGATGGCTGATGATGGCGGTCATGGCAGTGACAGCCCTGCCACCGGTGCTGCTCGGCCGCGCCAAAGAAAAACTCGCCGAGCAGCTGCACGACAAAGTCCTCTATGCCGATGCGGACATGAACAAGGCCGACTGGAAGACAGCAGTGGGATCGATCGTGGGTGTTGCCGGCATCGGGATCGGCCTGTGGTGGGCCGACGCCGCCGCAGCGCTGTTCATTGCCGGGGGGATTCTGCGCGACGGATATAAGAACATGCGCGGATCGATCACCGATCTGATGGACACCCGCGCCACCACCTACGATGCCTCCGAGCCCCATCCGCTGATCCAGCGCATTGATGAGTACCTCCGCCAACTGGACTGGGTTGAAGAGTCCGGTTCGCGCGTCCGGGACCAGGGCCATGTGCTGCACGCTGAAGCCTTCGTCGTGCCGCGCGACGGCCGGCTCCCGTCGGTCAAAGCCCTCGAAGAGGCCAGGGACGGTTGCATCGACCTGCACTGGATGCTCCATGACATGGTCTTGGTGCCGGTCTCCGAACTGCCCGAGGAAGCGGGTGGATCGTCCGAGCGCCAAGCTGAAAGAAACCTTTGACCCGGGTGCGCCGGGCCCCGGCCGCACCGTATATCGTGCAGAGGGGCGGCTTCTAGTGCTGCCAACAGCTAACGACGGCGGTGCACGGCTGCCGCGAGGAGGTACAGATGCGTCTGGGTACAGTACGGCGGAACGGAACCACGCAGGCGTTCCGGCAGGACGGCGACACCACCGAATACTTGCCGGCCAAGGACGTGGGCGAGCTGCTGCAGCGCGATGATTGGCGCACTCTCTCCGGCGAACCGGGCCCGGCCCCCCAGCACTCGGAGCTGGCAATGCCGATCCTGCGCCCGGGCAAGATCCTTTGCGCGGGGCTTAACTACTACGCGCATGCCGAAGAAGTGGGCCAGGAAGTCCCGAAGTACCCCACGATCTTCACCAAGTACGCCAACGCGTTGGTCGGTCCGACGGATGATGTGGTGCTGCCCGCGGCCAGCAGCAAGATCGACTGGGAAGCAGAACTGACCGTGGTGATCGGCTCCCAGGTCAGACAGGCGGACGAGGCTGGCGCCCGCGCGGCGATTGCCGGCTACACGGTGATGAACGACGTCTCGGTCCGCGACTGGCAGGGCCGCACCTCGGAGTGGTTCCAGGGCAAGAACTGGGACCGCACGACTCCGGTGGGCCCTGTCGTCGTCACGGCGGATGAGCTGGATCCCGAAGCCGGGCTGGCGGTGGAATGCGAGCTGGACGGCGTCACCAAGCAGTCCGGCACCACGTCCGACCTGATTTTCTCCTGCGCCAAGCTGGTGTCCTATGTCAGCGAGTTCATGACCTTGGAGCCCGGTGACCTGCTCGCCACCGGGACCCCTGCCGGCGTGGGACTGGCCCGGAAGCCGCGGGAATGGATCCCCGCCGGGGCCCGGATGGTCACCCGGATCGAGGGGATCGGCGAGCTGCGCAACCACTGCGTGCCCGAAGAACCCCGCTGAAACGTCGCATTTGCCGGAGCCGCGGCTTAGGATCAAAGCGTGGCACAAACCCGGCTGTACGGGCGTGAGGATGAGGTGGCGCAGTGGCGCGACCTCGCCTCAGCCGTGGAAGCCGGCCACAGCATCGAACTGACGGTCAGCGGCCCGTCCGGCATCGGCAAGACCACGCTGCTGGAAACGCTTTTCGCGGACGCCTCCTCGCGCGGCTGGAAGCTGCTGCGCGCCGCCGGCGCCGCCCGTCGTTCCTTGCCCGGTTCCATGTTCTGGCAGTGGTTCGCGCCGCTTGCCCAGCAGCTGCCGGACCACGGCCCGCCCTTCGATGGGCAGGGCAGGGTGCTGCATTCGTTCCTGACCTCCGCCGGCGGGCCGCTGCATAAGGACGCGCTCACCTATTCCGCGTCCTGGGTGCTGCGCTCGCTGGCCCAGGAAGCCCCAATCATCGCCATGGTGGACGACGCCCAGTGGCTGGATGAACTTTCGCTGCAGTCGCTCTCGGACATGGGGGTGCTGCTGATCGGGGCCCCGCTGCTGATCGTGCGCGGGGTGCGCACCGGTCACGGCGCCGAGCGCGGTGACGGGATCCGGACCGACGCCCTGCTGCTGGATGGAGCCGACGGCGGTGCCCGGCACGGTGCGCAGCGCCACGGCGCCCTCCGCCCCGGCGGGCGGGTGCATTGGCCGCTGGAACCGCTCGACCGCCGCGCGGTGGCAGAGTGGGCAGCCCATCGGATTCCCGCCGTGGATCCTACGGAGGCGGCACGCATTCATGCGGCGGCAGGAGGGATGCCGTTCTACGTGCACGAGATCCTGGAGCGCGGCGTCGAAGTCGGTACCGAAGGGGCCAGCGCCGAAGCCGAGGTGCTGGAAGACCGCCTCGCCCGGCTCTCGGCGGAGGAGCGGACGGTGCTGGACGCCGTCGTCATTCTGGGGGAGGACGCCAGCGGGCAGTTACTGGCACGGATGACCGGACTGCCTGCAGACAGGATCGCCCCGGTGCTGAAACGTCTGGCCGCGACGCGTTTTCTGAGTTCGCTGCGTCCCAGGCCGCGGATCCAGCACGCGCTGGTGGCCGAGGCAGTGCTCGCCAGGCTGGATCCGGAACGCCGGGCCGGGCTTCATGGCCTGGCGGCTGCCGCCTTGCGGGCACAAAGGAGCGAACCCGCCGTCGTCGCGGGCCATCTGCTGGCCACCGAGCCTGGCGCAGATCCCGCTGCCGCCGAAATCCTGCTGGACGCCGCCACCGGCGCGCGCCGCTCCGGCTCGAGCGAGCTTGCCGTGCGCTGGATCGGCCGGGCGATGGCTGAGGAACGGCTGCCCTCCGAACTGCAGCGCAGGATCCTGATTGAAGCCGCGCTGGCCCATCAGGCAGCCGGCCGCATTAAACAGGCAGAGGACTTCGGGCGCCGGGCACTGGCCATGACCGAGGGCACACGGGCCCGGGTAGAACTGCTGATGGATTTTGCCGAGGCGCAGTACGCCATCAACCGGGTGGAGGAGAGTTCGCGCTGCTTCAGCCAGGCGCTGAAGGAACTGGAGAACGACGACGAACCGGACACCGAGCTCAGGCGTCGCGTGGTTGCGGCGGCTACCGGAGCGGGATTCCAGCAGCTGCAGTTTGCGTCGCATTACGGCCAGGAGATAACGGACATCCTGGCCCAGGACCCGGCCGACGATAGCCCCAGCGACCGCATGCTGCTGGTCCAGGAGGCGCTGCGGCTGAGCGTGACTGGCGCGGACGCCGAGCGCAGCGGCGAACTGGCGCTGCGCGCTTATGCCGGCGGGAAGCTCTTGGCCGAGGTTGGCGTGGAATCCAACATCATCAACTATGCAACGGGAGCACTCAATGGCTCGGAACAGGATGCCGCCGCCTTGGAGCTGCTGGATGCAGCCATAGCCGAAGCACGGGCCAACTCGTTGCCGATGGCCAACGCCACGCTGAGTTACTGTCGCGGTGCCATCCACCTAAACCGGGGCCGGCTGCGGCTGGCGCAGATGGATCTGGAAACCGCGATGCAGGCGGCGGATACCGGCTGGCGAACGTACCTGGAAGTGGCCTGCGTGACGCTGGCCGAGATCTATCTTGCCCGCGATGATCTTGCCGCGGCCGACGACCTCTTGAAGCGGGTCCCGCTCGAGGAAGAGCGTGTGCCGCTGGTCCAAGCCATGGCCCTGCAGTTGCACGGAGTGGTCGCCGCCGGACACGGCGAGCACCTGCAGGCTCTCGAGTTCTTCTCCGCAGCGATGGACCTGGGCTCTGGTCTAGGCCCCACGTTGAGTCTGTGGACGCGCAGCAGCATCGAATCAGCTGCACGCGCCGGCCAGACCGAATACGCCGCCGCAGTTGCCGCCGAGTTGCTGCAGGAGGTCCGGTCCTTCGGCGCTCCCCGCCTGACCGGCACGGTACTGCGGCTCGCCGCGCTGGCCCAACCCGGGCGGACCGCCGTCGTCATGCTGCGGGAGGCCATCGCCCTGCTGGAGGCGAACGAAGGCCGGTACCAGCTGGCGCTGGCACTGGCGGACCTGGCCGAGACGTGCCTCTCGTTCCCGCAGGCGGACGAGCTGCAGGTGTTCCGCACCGAAGCGCTGGCGGCCGCGCGGAAGTCCCTGGTGCTGGCCAACCGGATCGGCGCCGCCGCGGTGGCACGCCGGATGACCCGCCTGCTGGCCCAGCAGGACTCGCAGCTGCCGATGATCGCGGAGAACAAGGCGGACCGGCTGACGCCGGCCGAGTACCGGGTCTGCTCGCTGGCCGCCAAAGGACTCACCAATCGCAAGATCGCCGCCGAGCTGTTCATCACCATCAAGGCGGTTGAATGGCACCTGTCCCGCTCTTTCGCGAAGCTGGAAATCAGCTCCCGCAAGGCCCTGCCCACCGTGATCGACCCCCGGGACTGACGGCGGCCCGCGGCAGCAGGTAGCCGACGGGCCGCTCAACCAACGACGCCACCAGACAGCACCAGATCAAGGAGGGCACATGCGTGTTTCCGTGCTTCACACTGCGGGCCTGCCCGGGCCGTACGACGAATCCAGGCCGCTTGTCATCGAGGATCTCGCCACGCCGTCGCCACGACATGGCGAGGTTGGCGTGGACATCAGCTATTCCAGCCTGTGCCATTCGGACCTGTCGGTTGTCGACGGAAGCCGGGTGCGCCCCTTGCCGATGGCCCTCGGGCATGAGGCGGTTGGCCGCATCGCGAGCATCGGGGCAGGCGTGGACGACGTCAGGATCGGCGACCACGTGGTGTTGGTGTTCGTTCCCAGTTGCGGGCAGTGCCGTACCTGTCTCGGTGGCCGGCCGGCCCTGTGCGATCGGGCCGCCGAGGCGAACGGCAGCGGCGATCTGCTGCACGGCGAAGCGCTGCTCCGCTCTCCCGACGGCGGAAGGATCAACCACCATCTCGGCGTCTCCGCGTTCTCGGATCATGCGGTGGTCGCCCGGGAATCGGTTGTGGTGATCGGAGAGGACGTGCCGGATGAGGTGGCGGCCATGTTCGGTTGCGCCGTCCTGACCGGCATGGGAGCGGTGATCAACACGGCGCGGGTTGAAGCAGGGCAGACGGTGGCGGTTTTCGGCCTGGGGGCCGTGGGACTGGCGGCGGTCATGGCTGCCCGGATTTCGGGAGCATCGGACGTCATCGCGATTGATCCGAATACTGCCAAGCATGCTGTGGCGCTGCAGGCAGGCGCCACCGCGGTGGGGACGCCGGACGAAGCCGCCGCACTCACAGCGAAGGCGGCTGGCGGCGGCGTGGACGTCGCCGTCGAAGCCGCCGGTTCCGCCCGCGTGCTGGCCGGCTGCCTGGAGGTCACCAACCGGGGCGGCGCCGTCGTCGCCGTTGGCCTTCCGCACCCCTCCCAAGAGCTCAGCGTGCCCGCCCTGCAATTTGCCGGCATGGGCAAGCGCCTCCTCGGGTCCTACATGGGTGATGCGGTCCCGGAGCGGGATATTCCCCGCTACATCGAGTACTGGCGCGAGGGTCGGCTTCCCGTCGAACTGCTGCACACGGACACCTGCCCGCTGGACCAGATCAACGAGGGCCTCGAAGCCTTGGCTCAGGGGCAGGTTGTCCGGCGGCTCTTCAAGCCCTGAGGGCGAGCGCATACGGTCCGCGCCGCCGCCGGGACGTCCTCCGGCAGCTGCCTGCCTTGCCTGCGTCCAGCGGCCCCCAGTGAGGGAACGAAGCACCCTAGGGTTTCCTAACTAGGGTGGATTGATCTGGAATACGCAGGCGTCCTCGACCATGATTGAAGGTGTCAGCAACCGGACGGGAGACCTACCGGAGGCGGCGGTATGGGGATCCGAGTTGGGGGACCTGCCTGCGGGCGGTGGATCCAGATGCCGCACACGAAATGGCTCGAAGTGAGTTGGCTAATGGGGAGGCCTGACTTTGAGCCATTTCGTATGCCCGGGCCATGACAGACTGGTTCCGTGGCCCATCTCGACGTCTCCAATATTGCCTATTTCCTCTCCGACGGCCGCCAGTTGCTCAACGGCGTCGGCTTCAAGGTCGGCGACGGCGCCAAAACCGCGCTGATCGGCCCCAACGGCACCGGCAAGACCACCCTGCTGCGGATCATCGCCGGCGACGTGGTCCCGGATGAAGGCGCCGTGGCCCGCTCGGGCAGCATGGGCATCATGCGCCAGTTCGTCGGCCAGGTCCGCGACCAGACGACCGTCCGGGACCTGCTGGTCAGCGCCGCACCGCCGGCCCTGGCCGCCGCCGCCCGCGCGGTGGACGAGGCGGAGCTGGCCATGATGGAGCACGACGACGAGCCCACCCAGATGCGCTATGCCCAGGCGCTCGCGGATTGGGGCGATGCCGGCGGCTATGAGCAGGAGACGGTCTGGGACGAGGTCACCATGGCCTCGCTGGGCGTGCCCTTCGACCGGGCGCAGTACCGCAACGCATCCACCCTGTCCGGCGGCGAGCAGAAGCGCCTGGTGCTGGAAGCCCTGTTCTCCGGACCGGACGAACTGCTGCTGCTGGACGAGCCGGACAACTACCTGGACGTGCCCGGCAAGCGCTGGCTGGAGGACAAGCTGCGCGAGTCGCGGAAGTCGGTGCTGTTCGTCAGCCACGACCGGGAGCTGCTGGCCAACGCGGCCACCCGAATCGTCACTTTGGAGCCGGGCGCCCTCGGAGCCACGGCCTGGGTCCACGGCGGCGGTTTCGAAAGCTACCTGCAGGCCCGCGACGACCGGAACGCGCGGTTCGAGGAACTGCGCAAACGGTGGGACGAGGAGCACGCCAAGCTCAAAGAGCTGGTGAACATGTACAAGAACAAGGCCGCCTTCCGCTCGGACATGGCCAACCGCTATCACGCCGCCCAGACCCGGCTGGAGAAGTTCCTGGAGGCCGGGCCGCCGGAGGCCGTGCCGATCGAACAGAACGTGCAGATGCGGCTCAAGGGCGGGCGGACGGCCAAGCGGGCAGTGGTAGCCACCAAGCTGGAGCTGACCGGCCTGATGAAGCCGTTCAGCACCGAGATCTGGTTCGGCGACCGGGTGGGGGTGCTGGGGTCCAACGGCTCGGGCAAGTCCCACTTTCTGCGCCTGCTGGCCGGCGGCGGCACCGACCCGGAGAAGGAGCACCTGCCGGTCTCCGAGGTGCGGATCGCCGACGTGCCGCACACCGGCACGGTCAAGCTCGGGGCTAGGATCCGCCCCGGTTTCTTCGCCCAGACGCACGTGCGGCCGGACCTGCTGGGCAAGTCGCTGGTGGACATCCTGCACCGCGGCGACGACCACCGCTCCGGACTGGGCCGTGAGGCCGCGGCCGCCGTCCTGGACCGCTACGGCCTGGCCCGGCAGGCGGAGCAGTTGTACGACTCGCTCTCCGGCGGCCAGCAGGCGCGGCTGCAGATCCTGTTGCTGGAGCTCTCCGGCGCCACCCTGCTGCTGCTTGACGAGCCGACCGACAACCTGGACCTGCACTCCGCGGAGGCGCTGGAACGGGCCATTGATGCGTTCGAAGGAACGGTGCTGGCCGTGACCCACGACCGCTGGTTCGCGCGCAGCTTCGACCGGTTCCTGGTCTTCGGCACCGACGGCAGGGTCTACGAGAGCGAAACCCCGGTCTGGGACGAGGAACGCGTTGTCCGGGAGCGCTGAGCCGCCCGGCGTCGGGGAGAACGTCGAGCGGAGCAAGGCCCTGAAGCGCGGGCCCGGCAAACCGCCCGGCCCGGTCCGCGCCGCCACCTACGCGACCTTCGCCATCTTCGGGCTCAACGGGCTGGTCTTCGCCAGCTGGGCGGCCCGCATCCCGGCCGCCGCGGCGACGCTGGACATCAGCGCCGGCAGCATCGGCGCGCTGCTGCTGGCCCTCGGCCTCGGCTCGGTCATCTCGCTGCCCCTCGCCGGCCCGCTTGCCGCCAGGATCGGCACGGCCAACAGCGTCCGGGCCGGCGGGCTGATCGCGGCCGCCAGCGCCGCCGGACTCGCCGCCGCGCTGGCGGCCGGCTCCTTTCCCGCCGCCGCCGCGGCGCTGTTCTGCTACGGCGTGGGCGTGGCCTGGTGG
This sequence comes from Arthrobacter sp. B0316-1-20, assembly GCF_059091865.1. NCBI lineage: Bacteria > Bacillati > Actinomycetota > Actinomycetes > Micrococcales > Micrococcaceae > Arthrobacter > Arthrobacter sp. B0316-1-20. The sequence goes on from NZ_JBNHHC010000011.1 coordinate 162,990, forward strand.
GACGTGGCGCAGAACATCGAGGGCGCGGACGTCGAGCGGAAGCTGCTGCGCACGATCATGCCGAAGTTCCACGCCGCCTTCAGCCTGGGCGCGTTCGCCGGGGCCATGATCGGCGCCTGGCTCTCCGTGCTCGGGGTATCGCTGGCCGCCCATCTGGCGGTGCTGGCGGTGGTGGTCGCGGCCGCCACGTGGGTGGTGCCGCGGGCCTTCCTGCCCCACCGGCCCCAGCATGACGACGACGGCGGGGCCCGCCCCGGCCGCTTCGCCGCCTGGCGGGAACGGCGCACGGTGCTGATCGGCGTCGTCGTCCTCGGGGCCGCCCTGACCGAGGGCGCCGCCAACGACTGGATCGCCCAGGCCACCGTCGTCGGGCTCGGCGCCACCGAGGCGACGGGCGCGGTCATGTTCGGGGTGTTCGTGGCCGCCATGACGCTGCTGCGCCTGGCCGGCGGGCGGTTCATCGACCGCTGGGGACGCGTGGCCGTGCTGCGGGTCAGTCTGGGCACGGCCCTGGCCGGCCTGCTGCTCTTCGTGCTGGCGCCGAACCTGCCGCTGGCCTTCGCCGGGGCCGTGCTCTGGGGCGCTGGAGCGGCGCTGGGCTTTCCCATGGGCATGTCCGCGGCCGCGGACGATCCGGCCCGGGCCGCCGGGCGGGTGTCGGTGGTCTCGACCCTGGGCTATGTGGCGTTCCTGGCCGGACCGCCTTTCCTCGGGTTCCTGGGCGAACAGGTGGGCCTCCGCAACGCCCTGCTGGCCGTGGCCGCGGTGATGGTCGCCTCGCTGCTGACCGCCCCGGCCGCCCGCGAGCAGCGACAGACAACACCATCCCAAGACTAGCGTCAGCTATGGCTCGTGCGGGTGCTTGGAATCGGCGGACGGCCCGAGCATCCCGTTTGTGTGGGCTGATGAGCTCCGCGGCAGCGGACTCCCACCCGTCACGCTGACAACTTCCGAGCGGTCTGGCAACTCGCCGAATGTTGTTGCCGCTGCTCGCGCAGCTGCGCGTGCCCGCTACAGCGGCCGTCCCCGGACCCGGTCGGCCTCGGCGGACGGAGACGCGGGGCACTCTACACGCGCGATTGGAACGGCTGTACGAATTTGCATCCTCGAATTCACGACAGCGATAAATTGAACAGCCCAGCGTCGTCGGCCGCTCCCTTCAACTTCGCCCATTGTTGCGTCCCGGATACCGTCTGCCGCCGGCCTGGTGTGCCACGTCCACACCGTTCGATCGAAACCCCAAGCGCGGTTGGTTGGTGGGCCGTGAATCTCGCTGGATCATTGACTGCGGCAGCAGGGACTGACAACATCGCTATTAGATGGATGTGGCATACATTAATCGCGACAATAACGGGGTTGTATTGGAGGGCACGTACCGCATGACTTTGCGTAAGGGGCACCGGCACGCAGCGACCACCACCCGCCTTCGCCGTGATCGGATCGAATTACAGGGAACCACGCACCGGGTTATTTGGTCATGCAGTCGGTGTGAATTTCAGTGCACAGACGCGTCGGGTGCATTGGCCGGGCATGATCCTTTAGGTGTAGCTAACAACTGTTCAGTCTCCTAGTCACAAGGGAGGCACGGCATCCTTCTTGGGAAGAATCCGCTTTAGAGAAAAAGGGAGTATCCATGACTAAGGAATCCACCCCAACGCGGACCAATCTGAAGCCGCGCACGGTCGCAGTCTTGAACGCCCTCGAACGTGCATGGGGAGGCGGCGACGTGGACGCGCTCGATGACGTGTTCGCTGGCTCGTACGTTCGACGAGGGCGCAAGTCGCGTTTCTCACGCGACGAGCTCAAAGCATCCATCGTGGAGATGCGAAAGAGCTTTCCGGATCTGGACATGCGCATCACTCGGGTTGTTGAAGGCGAATCCGACCTCGCCCTTTACTGGACGAGTAAAGGTACGCTGCAGGACGAGTACCTGGGACTCCCTCCCACTGGCCGTGAGTACTCGGTGTCCGGGGCTAGCTTTGCCCGCTTCGAGGACGATCTCGTCGTCGAGGAGGACGTTACTTACGACCGGCGTGGAGGCTATGCGACGGTTGGTGTCCCTTTAAGCGGCGCCCGGCAGCAGGCCGAGGAGGACGTTGAGACAGCCGTCGGCGTCGACGTGCTGCGGTCCATGCATCGCAAGATGGTCACAGGGGTTACCGTGGTTGCCATCGAATCTGACGGGGAACCGCGAGGGCTTGCAGTCAATGCGTTCTCGAGCGTGTCGCTTGAGCCGCCTCTGATCCTGGTTTGCGTCCAAAAGTCAAGCTCGACGTACTCACACCTCATGGCAGCACGCCACTTCTCCGTCAACGTTCTGGCCGCCGACCAGCTCAATGTCGCGCGAGTCTTCGCGACGAAGCAGGACCGAAAGTTTGACCAGGTCTCTTGGCACCCCGGTGAGCATGGCGTGCCTCTCATCGACGGCGCTGCTGCCGCAATGGAGGTAGAACTTCAAGACACGCTGCATGCTCTCACACACACCATCTTCATTGGACGTGTCCGTCGCGTCACCTCGAATGAGGCTGCTCCACTTGTTTATGCGAACGGGGCATTCTTCGACGGAGGCGAATTGGTTGAAGCGCGAGATAACACAGCGTGACCTAGGGCGTTCCGGGATGCAGATGATTGATCCGTCCACGAGGCCGCGGTCCTAGCGCGTCGCCGTCTGCCCTGGGTTTGAATGTGGGCTCCCTTAGCCTGCTCTTTTCCCGGCCAGGTGCAGGATCATCCAGCGTGCGGTGGTGATGATCTGGCCGGCGGTTTCATAGATCCTGGCGCGCAGGCGTTTGGGTTCCCAGCGCCGTGCCCGAGCTGCCGGGCAGGACGGGCATCTGCATCCAGGCGCTCAATTCCACGGCGAGCGTGACCAGGTGGGTCCAGATTCGGTTGGAGGTGAAGGCCTGCAGTGGCAGGTTCGTTGGCCCGGTGTCCTTACTGACCCGGATGCGGTCGCAGCGGGCACGCAGCCGGTGGCGGACTTCCAGCTCGGCCCACGACCCGGTTCTCCGGTTGGTCGCGAACCGGTGCAGGAACCCAGGCGCCGTCGTGTTCGATGCTGTCGCTGTATGGGCCCGTTTCCAGGCATCTGCCGGTATCTTCTCCAGCCCCTCGGCCATCGCCGGGCTAAAACCGAAGCCGACCGAGTAAGCCAGATTACTCAAGGGTCTCTGTGACATCTTCCAGCCCTGGGTTTATCGGGGCGGTCAGAAGACGCCCTCAGGCACCGTGACCTTGCGATCTACTGCCAGGCGGACGTCGCGGAGATCGACGCGCAAAGTAACAAGCCGATTCCAGCCACCCCGAGGTAACCGTTTCGACAACACCCGTCGGCATAAGTGGGGCAGTATCGGCCGTCTCCTCATGAGGACCCACCTGCTCGTTTACTTCAGGTGTAGCCCCGAGCGACCGGCCTCAAAACGTTTGCTGCATCGTCCTTAATTGGACGATTGATACTGTTTCGATACGGGCCCACTTCAGCAGAAAAAACGACTTCAAATCTCAGACCTTATACGTCCTTGGGAACGCGACCAAGGGCGCGCTTTTACGCAGCTTGACTCCACAAACTGAATGGTCAATACTTATGTGCATCGCATCACACAGGTGAGTTTAGTCACGCTAAGCCAAGGAGTCTCATGCAGCAAACAACCGAATCGCGCACGTCCGGGATCTCCTTGAGCCATGACGTCGAGCCGCACAGTGACCCGATGAAGTTTCGCAGGGTGCTTTCTCACGTCCCGACCAGCGTGGTGGTGATCACCGGTACCAAGGACGATGGCACACCCGCCGGGCTGATCATTGGGTCTTTCACTTCTATCTCCCTTGACCCCCAGCTCGTAGGTTTCTATCCGACGCATGCATCAACCAGCTGGCCGCAAATCCGTGAAGCTGGCCGTTTCTGCGTCAATGTTCTCGCCCAAGGCCATGGCCAGCTCGCAAAGCAGCTCGCGACAAGCGGCGGCGACAAGTTTCGCGGCTTGACCTATCATCCTGCGCCACATTCCGGCGCCCCGATCCTCGACAGCGGCGTCGTCGCGTGGATAGATTGCGAGCTCGACCGCGAGATTGATTTGGGCGATCATTTCCTCGTCGTGGGGAAGGTGCTGGATCTTGACGTCGCTAGCGGCCAGGATCACCCGATGGTGTTCTGCCGAGGCAGTTACCCTTCGTTCGCAGGCGCCGCCTGACAGGCGAATGCGTCCGCGTGTCATCCACCTTGCCCGTTTGTTGTGCCGATCGCGTTGAGACCGTGGAGTGGGCCCCCGACAGTCTCGAAGCTCAGATTCCGAAACTAAATGCTTTCGGATCAAGATTCTCAAGGAAGTTTTAATGACCATGACACAAGCATCTGCAACCCAGGCAGAGCAGATCGACTACTGGCTCTCGGTGGTACATTCCCTGACTCCCCTGATCGAAGCAGAAATGTTCGAAGGCGAAAAGAATGCGAGCGTCACAGAGAAGGTGGTGAACGCGTTTAAGGACTCAGGACTATACAAGCTCACCTTCCCCGCAGAACTTGGTGGTCATGGGGCCGATGCCGTCGTCTGGATCCATGTGCTGGAGGAAATTAGTCGCATCGACGCCAGCACGGGGTGGGTGTATATGGTCCATTCGGCCGGGAGTGCCATCTCCGCGATGAATTTGAAGCGCGACACCGTGTTCGAGCTTTTCGGTAACGGACGGGATTCGCTGCTATGTGGCGCCGGAAACACGACCCCGCCCGGAACAGCGCTCAAGGTAGATGGCGGCTATCTGGTCAAATCGAAGCCAGTGCCTTTCGGCAGTGGCACCCTGCATGTCGATCGTCCGGTAGGCCTCTTCTTCGAGGTGGATGAGAACGACGAGAAGGTACTGGACCAAGAGGGCAACCCGGTTGTGCTGTTTGGTTACCCGCACAAGGACAACGTTGAGTTCCTGCGTAACTGGGACGCATCCGGTCTCTCCGGTTCAGGGTCAGGCGAGTACCTGGTGAAAGAGCACGTGCTGGAAGATAAATGGTTCGTATCTTGGACTGAGACAGACAAAGCCGAAGCCCCGATTTTCAACTTCGGTCTTTGGGGAGCGACGTATCTCGGTCACACTGCTTTCGGCCTCGGTGTGATGAAGCGTGCGCTCGAGGAGGTGTCGACCGTGGTCAAGGGGCGCCGCCGTGGTGGCGTGCCTGTCCCGCTAGACGAGTATGCGCTGCTTCGGCATGAGTTCGTGCGTATCGAGTCCCATTACCAGGCTGCGCGCGCCTGGGCGTTGCAGACATATCAGGAAGCTTGGGATGCCGCCGTCACCGAAGGAGCCGTGACCGAATACCACGTCGCCCGCATGGAACAGGTCTCCACCCATATTCATCGGGTGATGGAGGACGTCGTGTCCACTTCCGCTCTGTGGTCGGGATCCGCCGTAGTTCCGCGGAATGCGCCTCTTGCCCGGTTGACGCGCGACATGCGCGTCGCATTGAGCCACGTAGCAGTCGCACCTTCCAGCTTCGCCAATGTGGCCCCCCGCATTCTCAAGGCATGGCAGGAATCGGTGCAGCGCTGACGCCTCCAACGCGGGCGGGTCTCGTCCGGCCGCAGGACCCGTGGTCCGCTCACCTGTCGTTGCTGTACCAGGAGTACGCTTTGTGCACGCGGCCCGCTGAGGCGGCGGCCCACGGGTTTCAATGGGTCGAAAGCTGGTGGATCGACGACGACGCCGAGCGTGAAGCATTCGTTGCCGCCGCGTCCGACACTGGGGTGGGAATCGCGTGCATGAATGCGTTCGCCGGCGACCTCACGCGAGGCGACCGCGGCATCCTGAACGCCCCTAAACGCCGCGACGAGGCAGTGGCAGCAATTACCGACGCGATCGGTCTCGTGAGCCGTGCCAGGGGCCGGGCTGTCAACGTACTTGTCGGGCGCGCCCGCAGCGACGCCTCTCCAGCGCGCCAGTTGTTAGAGGTGCGGGATGTGATAGTCGACCTCGCCCCGCTCGCTGCGGCATCGGGCGTGACGTTGGTGATCGAACACCTCAACAACGGCGACGTCCCCGACTTCCTGCTGCAGACGCCGGAGGACTGCGCACGGTTCGTCGAATCGGTTGGCCATAACAGCGTACGGATGCTGTTCGACGCATATCATGCCCTCGCGATGCAGTTAAATGTTGCTGCCGAGGTGGTTCGCTTCGGAAGTTTGATCGGCCACGCTCAATACGCCCACGCACCCGGCCGTATTGGTCCTGCACCCGGCCGGAGTAACCCGTGGGCATTCGCAGAGGTGCTTTCGAGCGTCGGATATGACGGTCCAATCGGTTTGGAATTCCCCGCGTCTACGTCGGTGGAGAGCGAGCTAAGTAGTCTCAGAACTATGAGCGGCACGGGTATGCACTAACGCCAACGCGCTGATAGCTGCCTGACAAGAGCTAGTTCTGGAGTTTGCGCGCAACCCATCGCGATAGGGTTGCTCAGGGAGCCTTCCGCCGGACCCGGGGGAACGCTGCCGCTGCATATGGAACGCCGCATATTACTGGAGATGAAGATGGGCGCTGCAACGTGAGGTCACATCGAGGTTTCGCGACGCGGAAGAGGGGGCCAGGGCGCCCGACGAGCGCAAATGCATCCGACACTCGAGTCCGCATCCTGGATGCGGCTATAGAGAGTTTTTCCTCGGGTGGTTTCGGAGCTACGCCGGTTAGCGCTGTTGCGGAGGACGCCAGCGTAACGTCAGGGATGCTCTACTACTACTACGGCTCCAAAGATGGACTGTTCACCGCGGTTATGGAAACCGCGCGAGAACAGCTCGCAGAACAAGTTATCGCGCCGATCCTTGCAGTGGTCGCCGAGCAGCCATCGCTGCGAACGCGCCTAGTGACACTCGTGACAGTCCTCGCACATCGAGGTCAGGAGGACGCGTGGATTCATCGGCTCATTCTCGTCGGAGATGTCGAACCGGACCTTCCGGATCAGCAGGATTTTCGGGAGCGTACGGACGCAGACCTCCGTCGTCTTTACTATGCGGTCGCCGGGTTGGGGGAACAGGGGCCACAGAACGAAGAGGAGCATCAGCTCGTCTCGGCAATCGAATTGCTCGTGCTCGGGATTTGGTTGTTCGGGATTCGCCGACATGGCGTCGAGCGGCTCCAGGTCGTGGTTCAAGCTTTCGTGGCCCTTGTCGAAGGAACACTCCTGGAGACGGATGACGAGGGTACGGAAAGCTCCGAAAAGCTCGAACCTGCCGCAACGGCGGTCCCGACGGCGCTCGACGACCTGGAGCTCAGGGACCGCATTGCACTGATCGCCCTCGAACGGTTCGCGGAGGGTGGATACGGGAGCACGTCCCTCAAGCAGATCGCGACCTTTGCGGGCGTGACGACCGGCGCCGTCTACCACTACTTCGACTCGAAGGCCGATCTTTACCGCGCGGCCGGTGATTTTGGCACACGACGTATGATGCGCAGTTTTGCGCAGGCAGTCTCTGCCGCCGGTGACCGCGTCGAGCGCAACCAACGCCAACGCGTGAGAACGTACCTTCGTGAAGTCTGTGCCCACACCGAGGACTTCATCGAAAACCATCGGATCGGCGTCAGCGTACATGTTGACGCCGAACGTTACCCTGAGCTGGCTGAGAGCAGAGATGACTGGGCGCGAACTCTCGAGCAGCATTATCGAGCCGTCGCTCGGGGAAGCTCGGCACCTCCCCTTCGTGAGGAGGACGAGCCGGATCGCGACCCGTTAGCTGTGTTGCTCAACGTGATCACCGTGGGAGCGGCGTGGTTGACAGTGCGGCACGGCACGGGAGCGGCGGAGCCGGCACGCCTAGGTCTTGAGCGGCTGATCGATGCGCGAACCCTCTGAGAGTTGAGGGGCTCTGACGATCTTCCGTCAGAGCCCCTCACTGCGGTAAAACTCAGGCCTGCGGCGTCACATTTGCCAGCTCCGGTGTCGCTGCGAGCGCCGCGGCGAGGCCCACAAGGCCCTCACCTTGAGCGACTGCCCGACTCGCTAGTTCCTCGCTCAGCATTCCGTCGCCATTCCAGCCGGAGGCGGGAATGTAAAGCCCGGGCGACAGCGTGTGTGCGGCAAAGAAGTCGACCAACACGTTACGCATCGCCGATAGGCCTAGGAAGTGGTGGAACGAGGCGCCCGTAGCCACCAGCCCCACCGCCTTTCCCGTGAGAGGGGCATCTTCCTCGCCCCACATCCCGCGAGGTACTACGTCGAGCACTGCCTTGAACGGGGCGGCGTATGTTGCTCTCCACATGGGAGACCCGAAGACGAAAGCATCTGCTTCGAGAATGGCCGCTGCAGTTGCGTCGACACCGGCTTCCGCAACCCCAATGATGGAACAGATCGCCCCGCGCGACTCGGCGGCGTCGACCACAACTCTCAGAGCGCGCTCAGTGTTGCCGCCGCCGCGCGGCGAGCAGTCAATCGCGAGCACGCGGGGCGACTTAGGCATTGCGGCATTCATTCTGCTAGCGCAAGAGTTTTTGCCGGCTGTCGGATTCCACGGGCCTCAAGGCGAGGCAGGACCTCGTCACGAATCAGCGGCAACTCGTCGAGGTAGTTGGTGAGGGTGAACACGCTACCGGCGTACCCGGCCTCTGCCATCTTCACGTACCCGTCGGCGATGTCGTCGGGGGAGCCGAACAGTCCGAAGCTGCCGTGCCCCGTGATCATCGCTTCTCGGGCTGCCGTGTACTGTTCAGGCGTCATCGCACCGTCTTGTGAAGCGCCACCGGCCGCAGCGTTGGCGAGCGGCTGGTAGATGCTGAACAAGCGGAGAATGTTGTCCACAGCCTCTTCATCGGCGTTCTCGATCACATGGCGGCGGTATTCGAGCGCTTCCGCCCGCGTCGGCCGACAAATGATGTGGGTTGTGCCGATGATGCCGGTCTCGTGACCCTGCTTGCGAGCGGTCTCCTTGATCTCCGCAACTTCTCTCGCTGCTGTCTCCAGCGAGGTGGGCGAGGAGAAGAGGAAGTCGCTGTTACGCGCGGCGAATGCGCGCCCCTTGGGGGAGAAAGCGGCGTTAAGAATTACCGGGTCGCGCTCGTAAGAGCCAGGGGTGCGCTGTGCGCGGTCAAGATGCTTCAGTTGGTAGTACTCGCCGTTGAAGTCGCCCTCGGCGTTTTCACGCCAGTAGCCACGAATGATGTCGAGCCACTCCTGCGCAATTTCATACTGCTTGTCAGTCACCTCCCGACCAAATAGCTCGGCTTCCTGGCGGTTCCACCCGACAACGATGTTGAGTCCGAAGCGGCCCCTAAGCAGACGGTCGGCGGCGGCCATCTGCTTGGCTGCCAAAATCGGAGGGTACATCTGCACGTGAATCGTGGAGAATAGGGCGATCCGCTTTGTCGCCTGGCCGAGCGCGGTTGCCCAGACGATGGACTCGACGCCCTCTTCTTGGAAACCGGCGCCACCCCATCCGATCCACCGGGTAGCGGGGAGAAGCATATCGAGCCCTGCATCGTCTGCCATCTTCGCAAGGGCGAGGCAGTTTTCCCACGTCGGGTCCCAGATCTCCGGCAGGGTGTGTGCGGCGTTCCCGCCCCTGTTATTGCTCGAGAAGATTCCGAGCTTGAAATGGTTTTCTTTGCGCATTGGGTTAGTCATCGCGTCGACACCTTCTCTTGGAGTTGAGGCCTGCATATCTTCTTCATTGAAGTTCCCTTTGTCTCTCATATTGGTTGCCCCGGCACGCCGCGAGAGAGAACGCGAGTGCGGGTAGGCGTCCAGGAACGCTGGCTCGCGTTTCAGGGACGGTAGTGCGCTGAATGCACCCTGTCAAGTTTTATATTGAGTTCACAATATTCATGGCAGCCCCTCGAGAGGCCTTCGAGGGATATGGGGGAGTAACAATAACCGCACTGATCCTAACCCGTATATTCGGCGCTCACTAGGTGCATTAAATGGGCCTTGACATCAGCGCACGCACGCCGCACACTTGGGAAGTTGTACTTTACAACCAGTTTCCTGTATCAGGCAGTAGGCAGCTCGCTCGGCGAGCGGCACACGCCTCTACCACGACCACACGGGCGACGTCTTTCTATACGGTGGCTGGACCTGTGCAACTTGAGTGGACAAATGGCAGCGTCGCCGGAGGTTACTCCTGCGTGATCTCTCCAATGGAGGAGAAATGAATCGTAAAAAGCTTTTTCGTCAGCGACTGCGGGAGGCGACCGCAGCCACCGCTTTTGCGGCGCTGGTGCTCACTGGCTGTTCGACAGCAGAAGGATCCACGGCTGCGCCGTCGGACTCGGTAGATGAGTCTTCGGGTGGCTTTAGTGCGGCGCAGGAGGAGTGGGATCGTCTCCTCAGCAACCCTGCGCTGGAGATTGACCCTTTGCCGCAGGCGGTGCCGGAAGGAGTGACCGTCGCGTTCGTCAACTGCACGATCCCGTCCTGCCTGCCAGGGGGTGGGGCCGAACCAGGTGCTGCGCTCGGATGGACAGTGCAGGATTTCGATTTCGATTTGGCGAAGGGCCCGGCCGACTATGTTGCGGCGACGACACGGGCGATCGCTACCAACCCCGACGTTCTTTTGCTCCAACTGGTGTACCCGGCGACACTGATCCAGGACCAAATCGATGTTGCGGTGGCGGCAGGCATGACGGTAATTGGCATGGGCACCGAAGCGGCGCCGCCCGGCTATTCAGCCTGCATCCAGTGCAAGCCAGCGACGGCTGCGGTTGGCGCCGCGCTCGCGAAGATTGCCCTGGCTGACGCAGGCAAGAAGACTTCTGTGGGCGTCCTCGTGGACAAGACTCTCGCCCCACAAGTCCATATGGGAGAGGGCGCCCAACGCGAGATCGAGGCCAACGGTCAGGGCAGCACTGCGCAGATGGTGGAGCTGAATGTCGCCGACAACCCAGCCGCAAACGCCGCTCGAACGGTGAGCTTTCTGCAGCGCAACCCAGATGTGGAGTACCTGCTGTACACAACACCGAGCCTCGTGCTCGGGGCCAGCAGTGCGTTTGATGCTGCTGGACTCAGCGATCGCGTGAAGATCATCGGCCCCGACCCCTCGGGTCCGAGCGAGGTTAACCTGCTCGAAAGCGGCGACGTCTACGCATGGCTGGGCGTCGAAAGCGGCGAAAAGGCGTTTGTATGGCGCGCGTTTGATGCTGCTGCACGAGCTGTCCAAGATGCGCCGATCGACCCAGTCGAGCCCATCCCGTCCATGCGTCTCATCACGAAGGATAACGCCGATCCTGATCTGGCGGCACCGACGGACTTCAAGGACGTATACAAGAAGGCGTGGGGCGTCAGCGACTAGTCCAGGCGTGAAGTGCTCATTAGGCGGGGTCCGAAACGTGGCCCCGCCTGATCGATGTGCGAACCAGCGGAGAACGTAGGCAGCACTGACTTCATCCTCACAGATGGGGTCCTGACCTGCCTTAGGAAGATTCTGCCGCTGGCGGGTCTGCGCGCGGTACTCCGGTGGCGCTTTGACTGTCTGGGGGCGAGCCACGTCCTCTCGCGGAAGCGCATTTGGGGCCATTGACCAATCTTAAGCGATCCTGTAACTTCGGCCATATTAGGCGTTTACTATGCGCGACGTTTCATAGCAAAAGCGCAGGCGATTCTAGTTGACGAGTCGAGTCGCCGGTTACCACCTCGGTCTAGGCCGAGGCCCAGCTATATAGGAGCAATGATGCACGCTACTGAGCCACGAGTTCTTCTGGAAAACCTCCACTTTCCCGAGTCCCCGCGCTGGCGGGACGGCCGACTTTACTTCGTCGATTTCTACGCTTACGAGGTTGTCGCAGTCGACATGGAGGGCAATCGAGAGACGATCCTCAAGGTTCCGGGGATGCCTGGGGGGCTCGGTTGGGCGCCGAACGGGGACCTCCTTGTGGTGTCGATGATGGAGTCAAAGCTCCTGCGATTCAACGGCACGACGACGGAAGAGGTGGCGGACTACTCGCACCTCGCGCATTCGGGCAATGACATGGTTGTCGACGGTAAGGGTCGCGCCTACATCGGCGCCATGCCACCGATGGATGCTGAGAATCCTTCTGCGATGGGCCAACCGGTGAACCTGGTGTTGGTTGATGTTGATGGTGGGGCTCCGAATGGGGGCGCTCGCGTCGCAGCTAGCGACATCCGCATGCCGAACGGTGCTGTTGTGACTCCGGATGGGTCCACGCTAATCGTGGCCGAAAGTTTCGCGAGTCGCCTGCTTTCTTTCACCATCGAGCCCGATGGCTCGTTATCGAACCGCAAAGTCTTCGCCCAACTCGAGCAGGGGTTGGTGCTCGACGGCATCTGCCTAGATGCGGAGGGTTGTGTATGGGTGGCGCTTCTAATCTCGAGTGGCGTGACAGGTTTCCTCCGCGTGGCGGAGGGCGGCGAGATACTCGATCACATCGACGTGCCCGCGAGTGCTGGCGCTGCTGCCGTGGCGCTCGGAGGGCCAACAGGCAACACTCTTTTCCTGCTTGAGTCGCTCTCGACCGATTGGGCGAACGAAGGAAACAAGCAAAAGGGAAATGGCCAAATTCGCGTGATCGAAGTCGACGTTCCTGCTGCTGCTTTAGTGTCCTAGCGGAGTTTCCGGGTCATTCCGTTTTGAGGGGCCCCACAAAATCGAACCCGCAAGTTGCGGGGCGGGTTCTAGCGGTCGTTGCAACCCCCAAAAATTTTTGGGAGTTGCAACGACCGTGTCGCCTTTAACTGGAAAACTACGATCCAGCAGGAAATACACGCAGCAGCAGAAGGATGAGTTCTTCGTTGTATTAAACCGGATGGGGAGCGTCACCAAGGCAGCGGCCGAGATGGCCCTGAACCGGAATACGTGTATGCAGTTGGCGTGGAGGCCGGGATCGCGGGGAAGCCGGGCAGGGCGCCTCGTCCGGTCAGTGAGGAATCTGCCGGCTGCGCAAGGCCGGAAGCTCTCGGCCGGAAGCAGCCAAGAGAGACGGCGCGAACATACGCACCGTCTATCTCTGGGATTCCGCCGGCCCAGGCAACGCGGCTCAACGAGGACACCAACGGGCTGCTACACGCTTCCCCAAACACCGACCTGTCCTTCTACGGGCCTGAGGACCTCGAACACGTCGCGCAGGATGGGGCCGCGCTTTGAAGCATCTACGTGCACCGACTAGCTCGGAACTCAACTTTGTTCCCGGTGCGACGTGGGTCTGCGCAGGCCGGTGGCCTGACCGATGCATGTCGAGCGGGGCATCCGGTAGCGTTCCAACACGCGGCCGACTGTCGAACGCGAAATCCCCAGATGGTAGCCGATCCGGTGCGGCCCCATCGCTTGCTAATATCGCAGCGCGATGATCCGCCGCTCCCGAGCAGCCGGCGGGCGACCGGGGCTGTGACGCGGCCGACTGCTGTGGCCGGTCAGCGGCAGCCGTGCCCGGTGCCGGCGGACCCAACGGGACACCGTCGCCGGCGAATCCTGGAACCGTTCGGAGACCCGTCGCTGGGGAGCCGTGCTCGATGCGAATTGGGCATCCGGGCTCTGCCCTCAGGGGTCAAAGGTGCATTTCGGCGAGTCATGGAAGACCTCCCGAGAAGTGGTTGTCACTCGTGTACACCTATCGATATCGAGGTCTCCTCCCAACTCACGGACCGTTCACAACGCGTCGAGGGAAGTACAGCTAGGCGGTACCCGCGAGGTGAGTAGAGGGCCCGGCAAATTCGGGCTTGACGTGATCAAGGTCATGCCCCAAACTAATACAAGTGTAAAGTACACATATTGTTGAGTGTCTCTCGTAACGTAGACGGCGGCGCTAGGGCGTGCTCGCGTGTTATCTCTCCAATGGAGGAGTGGAAATGGATAGGAATCTAACCCGTCAGCGCGTTCTGGGCGCAACTGCATCAGCGGCGCTCGCGGTATTGGTGCTCGCTGGCTGCGGGGCCGATGAGCCGTCGGCTGGATCGACCGGCTCCGAAAGTTCAACCTCCGGTGGCATTGCCGCGGCGCAGGAGGAGTGGGACAAGCTGATGAGCAACCCCCCGCTGGACATTGATCCGCTGCCGGAAGAGGTTCGACAGGGTGCGTCTGTCGCGTTCGTCAACTGCACGATCCCAGCCTGCCTGCCCGGTGGAGGCGCTGAGCCAGCTGCCGCACTCGGATGGGAAGTCGAAGACTTCGACTTCGACCTCGGCAAGGGACCGGCAGACTACGTCGCCGCAGTTGAACGAGCCCTCGCAACGGACCCCGACGTCTTGCTGATCACCGCTGTCTACCCCGAGACTCTGATTCAGGATCAGATCGATGCGGCAGCCGAAGCCGGCGTCAAAATTGTGGACATCGGCGGTTTTGAATCGCCCGGTTACGTTGCCTGTATCCAGTGCGAGCCAGCCACTCATGCAATCGGAGTCGCGCTCGGGAATGTTGCTCTTGCAGATGCAGGCAAGAAGACCTCGGTCGGTATTCTCATGGACAAGACGCTTGCGACTCAGGTCTCGCACACAAAGGGAGCTCAGGAAGCAATTGAAGCGAACGGCGAAGGCACTCCGGCGCATGTTCTTGAACTCAACGTCGCTGACAACCCGGCAGCAAACGCGGCACGAACGGTGAGCTTCCTGCAGCGTAACCCGGATGTGGAGTACCTGCTGTACACGACGCCAGGCCTCATGCTCGGCGCCGCCGGCGCACTGGATGCGGCGGGGTTGAGCGATCGAGTCAAGGCTATCGGTGTCACGCCGTCTGGTGCCAGCGAGGTCAACCTGCTCGAGTCCGGCGACGTCTACACGTGGGTTGCGGCAGAGGGTGGTGGCAATGCCCACGTGTGGCGTGCCTTCGATGCGGCAGCACGTTCACTTCAGGATGCACCGATTGAGCCGTTCGCGCCGCTCCCGGCAATGCGCCTCATCACGCAGGCGAACATTGACCCCGAGCTGGCATGGCCAACGGACTTCAAGAACATCTACAAGACCGCGTGGGGTATCAACAAGTAGTCGTACACCGCGCTCGCGCGGCCGATCGAACAAGGACAGTGGTGCCGGCCACGCCAGGCCGGCGCCACTGTTCGTTCACGCGAGATAGCCCAGAAAAAGATATAGGAGGATCACATGGGTAAGTTGGACGGCAAAGTCGCTTTCATAACCGGTGGCGCGGGAGGCCTTGGCTCCGCTCAGGCGCAACTCTTCGCGGAGGAAGGAGCACGCGTCGTAATCGGCGACATTCGAGACGAAAAAGGACAGGAGTTCGCCCGTAGCCTTGGCGATAGCGCACTCTACACTCACCTTGACGTTACAGACCCCGAGAGTTGGAACCAGGCCATCTGTGCTGCTGCCGACGCATTTGGTGAAGTGGACATTCTCTCCAACACGAGCGGCATTACACGAAACGCGCTCATTGGCGACACCACACTTGAGGAATACAACGCGCATATCGCTATCAACCAAACTGGCACGTTCCTTGGAATGAAAGCGGTGCTTGAGCCGATGAAGCGCAGAGGTTCCGGTTCAATCATCAACGTCGCCTCGACCCACGGGCTTCGAGGTGGGGTCGGCGGAACGGCATACAACGCGTCGAAGTTTGCCGTCATCGGCATGACAAAGTGTGTGGCTGCCGAGGTCGGCGAGTTCGGCGTGCGCGTCAACGCGCTATGCCCAGGCGGCATCGACACCGAGCTGTCGCGATCGCAAGCGAAGGCTTGGTATGGCCTGGACCTTGACGCGCCATCTGCAATGTCAGCCGGTGACAACGCATGGCAGTTGCCGCTGCGACGCATGGGTCAGGCCGAGGAAATCGCCAAGATGGCGCTGTTCCTGGCAAGTGACGATAGCTCCTACTGCACGGGCGCCGAGTTCGTCGTCGATGGCGGTTTGCTCGCGGATCACCCGATCCCGCCCGGCGGCAAGAAGAACTAACCCACCATTACGTGGTATGGGGGTCGGCGCGAAGCGTCGCGTCGGCCCCGTCACCATCTGGTGAAGAACGCGGATGGTCATCGAAGGAGATGAGTATGGATCAAACTCTGGGCAATTACCCGTCTGGCAGTAAGCCCTCTGCCCCAAAGCTCGTTCTAGACGGGTTGACTAAGACTTTCCAAGGCCAGCGCGCACTTGACGGTGTCGGGCTCGAACTTCGCTCTGGCGAGATTCACTGCTTGCTTGGGCAGAACGGTTCGGGCAAGTCAACCCTCATTAAGACTCTTGCCGGCTATCACTCGCCCGACACCGGCGCCACTGCTTTCGTCGACGGCGAACCGCTCGATCTGGGGTCCCCGACGGCTGCCCATGACAAGGGGCTGCGGTTCATTCACCAGGACTTGGCCCTGATCGACACCATCTCCGTTTACGACAACCTGGCCCTCGGCAACGAATACACCGGTCGCTTCTGGCTTTCGGAAAAACGCGAGCGCCGCCACGCGCGAAAGATTTTCACCAAGTACGGCGTTGACATCGATGCTGGCGCGCCGCTCGGCGAGCTCGGCGCAGCCAGCCGCACTATGACGGCAATCGTTAGGGCATTGCATCACGGTGATGCCGCGAACGGCATCCTGGTATTAGACGAGCCGACTGCGTCTCTGTCTGAAGTCGAAAAGGACCATCTCTTCGCGATGCTGCGTGACGTGAAGGCGCAGGGCGGCACCATGCTATACGTGACTCACCGCCTGCACGAAGTGTTTGAACTCGCTGATCGCGTCACGGTACTGCGCGACGGGCGGAGTGTCGCGACTCGCGATGTAAAGGACCTCAACCACGACAGTCTCGTTGAGCTCATTCTCGGCCGACCTGTTGATGCTTTTTATCCGGAGACGCCTGCCCCGGGCGAAGACGCAGTCTTAGAAGTGTCAGGGCTGCGCGGTGGTGGAATTCACGACTTCTCGTGCACCGTGATGGCAAAAGAGATTGTTGGGGTCGTAGGCTTGGACGGTTCCGGGGCCGAAGATATCCCACGACTCATCTTCGGGGCATACAAACGGGATGCAGGCGAGCTCAAACTTGACGGCGTTTCTTGCGACTCACAATCTCCGTGGGATGCAATTCGAGCTGGCTTTGCATTCGTTCCGGGCGACCGCAAGCGTCTCGGAGGTGTAGCTGAATGGACGTTGAGGGAGAATCTCACTCTTCCGAAAATTCTCGGGGCCGGACCGCTTCGATGGTTGGCCCCTGCCCGTGAAGCCCGGGACGTTGCTCCGTTTCTGCGTGACTTGGAGGTGAAGCCAAACGATCCGGAGGCCACGTTCTCCTCCCTGAGTGGAGGCAATCAGCAGAAGATAATGATCGGACGATGGCTGCGGTGCGGAGCGCGCGCATATCTCCTGGATGAACCGACTGCGGGAGTAGACGTGGGCGCAAAGACTGCGATCTATAACGCCTTGCGAAATGTTGCGTCGGAAGGCGCTGCAGTTCTCATGACGACTTCGGATCTCGAGGAAGCCGTCGCGGTGTGCGACCGGGTGTACGTGGTGCATGAGGGCAGAATCGCCGCCGAGCTCAGAGGCGGCCGCCTCACCGTTGACAATCTGCTGGAGGAAATGCTTCGGCCGGAAACCCCATCACAGGAGATAGTGATTCATGCCTGACACAATTCAACCGTCAAAGGACGCAAGCGCGGAGTCCAAGCCGGACGGTATTCGTACAACCCTGGCGCAGTGGCAGCTTGGTCGTTACTCCGGCGTGTTTATCTTCATTGGGATCTTTGTGCTCTTTGCCCTGTGGCTTCCTGATTCGTTCTTGGCGGAGACAACGTGGAAAACCATCGCCCAGGGTCAGGCGATCACAGCGATCCTGGCGATCTCGCTTCTTTTTCCGCTTGCCACGGGCGGATTCGATCTGTCGGCGGCCCAGATCATGGGTTTCAGCGCCCTCGTTTGCGGAGCTCTGACGGTTCGCGAACCTAACCTGGGCGTCGTACCGACGATCATGATTACGCTGCTGGTCGGCGCGTGCATCGGTGCATTCAACGGTTTCTTGGTCGGGGTCGTCAAGCTTGGCAGCTTTATCGCAACCCTGGGTACGACATCGTTGTTGGTGGGCGCCGGGGCGGTCGTCGGCGATGGTGAGTACCTCGGACCTTTCCCTGACTCGCTCAGGTCGATAACGGCCGGGTCATTCTTCGGGGTTCCAGTGCTTGCGGTCTATCTCGTAATCATCGCGTTTGCCTTCTGGTACGTGCTCGAGCACACTCCGTGGGGACGCCGCGTGTACGCCACGGGCGCCAACCCAGATGCCGCTCGATTGGCTGGCATCCGCACCACTCGCTTCATTTTCTGGAGCTTCGTTATTAGCGGAACCGGCGCGAGCCTTGCAGGCGTGCTCTTGGCCTCGAACCTCAACACAGTCAACCAGACCCTCGGCCCCCAGTATCTGCTACCGGCGTTCGCCGCGGCGTTCTTGGGTATGACGCAACTCAAACCAGGACGCTTCAACGTCTGGGGTACTGTGCTGGCAATCTACCTTCTCGGAACCGGCGTGCAGGGGCTCCAACTCGCAGGCGCAGACCTTTGGGTCACGGACGTGTTCAACGGTCTCGCACTTCTGATTGCCGTCTCGATCACGGTGTTCATGCAGCGTCGGCGCGGCCGCCGTGAGGTCAAGGTCAAGGCGGCCGAGACATCCGGAACCAGTCCTTCCGAAGAATCGGCACAAGCGAGTTCCGTTCGGGCATGAGCCAGTGCTCGACGCAACCCAGATGTATATGAAGTCAATTTTGAATGAGGAGTTTTTCATGCCTGTACAGCTCATTGACAAAGTCGTGTTCGTAACCGGTGCAGCGAGCGGAATCGGGGAGTCGGTGGTTCGGATGGCGCTGGAAGCCGGCGCATCCGTAAGTGCGACCGACATCGACGAGGTCAAGCTTGATGGACTTGCCGAGTCCTTGGCGAATGTCGGTGACCGGCTAAAGACCCATGTGGTGGATGTGACTGACGAAGCGTCGGTGAAATCTGCAATTGAGGCTACTCGCGACACCTTTGGCCGCATTGATGGGTGTTTCAACAATGCTGGAATAGCAGCCGAGACTTATCCTCTGCCTGATACGCCGTCCGAAGTGTTCGACCGTACGATGCGAATCAACGTGTACGGGATGTTCAATGTCCTGAAGCACACTCTCGGTGTAATGCGCGAGCAGCGTTTCGGATCGATCGTCAACACTGCGTCTGTTGCCGGCGAAGGTGGTATCGGCAATTCCGCGCCTTACTCGACGTCGAAACACGCCGCGCTCGGACTGAGCGACTCAGCTGCCGTCGAGGCGGGGTTCTACGGCGTGCGCGTCAACGCGATCCTTCCGGGATGGACCTGGACGCCTATACAGGACTGGGTGGGCAAGGACATCATGAACGATCCCGAGCTCTTGGCCGCTAAGAAGGCGGAACTCACAAAGACCGTTCCTCTGCAGCGTTGGGCGACACCCGAGGAGCAGGCTCGTGTGGTGTTGTTCATGCTGTCTGACGAGGCCAGTTATATGGCGGGATCGTCCGTTCGTGTCGATGGCGGTTTTCAAGCGGGATACATGTCCTAGCGCAGTGCGCCAGCCGGACGCGTGATATTTCTTGCGCCTGGCCTGGCAATCCACTCGGGCTAAGCCGGCTCATTGTGCTCCGCGAGCCGGCTCAAACCCATTCTTCACCGACGCGGTGATGACTAAAAAATTCCAGGCTCAGCGCCAGGCAAGTCCATGAGGGTGGCTATAGTGGAGTAATGCATGTCGGTTGTGCCCTCGGCGATCAGGCATCCGATTTGACCCGAGGAGCATCTCTACCATTGTCCGATGGCGACTGCCGGGGACTCTCTGAAAAGTTCCTCAATGACGAGCACCCCACCCATCACGCCCATCTCTGCCCCTCCGTGGGACTGCGGCGTTATGGCGCGGGTCAGGCCTTCGTCCGCGGCGAGTCGGCCGTACGATATATCCCACCATGGAAGTGACCAACTGGACATCCTTACGGATACGCGCCTTCGCTAGCGTATCCGCGGGATTTGACATGTGGTTTCGCTGCGGCAACTATCATGGAGTCGGGGAGTAGCAGCGACCGCGCCGCGCGATGAAGCATTTGGTTGCTCGTCTCGGAGCGACTGAAAGGGCACCGGTTAGGGGACTGTGGTTTTGCAACGTGAGAAAGTTGAACTCGACGAGAGGCAGCACGTTATCGCAGACGCGTTCGGGACAGTGGTGCGGTTCGCTCTCTATCGCTTCCATGCGAGACTTGCCGAAACTTCCAACGTCGCCGTCGATCGGTCGACTGTCTCCATACTCACGCGTCTTCACGCCGTGGGTCCTTTGCGGATCTCTGAGCTTGCGGATTATCTCAACCTCGACAGGTCGACACTGAGCAGGCAGGTTTCTGCTGCCACTAACGCGGGGTATATCAGCAGGGTGCGGGACCCAATCGATTCCCGGGCCTATCAGTTGGTCATGACCAATGCGGGCCGTGAGGCGATACTTGAGGTTAGCCGGGCCAGGGATCGACTGATTGCGGACCTGGCCGCCCTAATGACTGAGGATGAACTGCGCAAGGTCGAGGAGGGCCTCCCTGCCCTGGCGCGAGCGCTCGAAAGATTCGCGGAGAGTCCCCGAACGGCGACAGAGCTGCGCGCTGGCGGCGCCGCATCCGACGAGGGTTGACGAGGACACAATCTCGATGTAACTTGTGTGTAAGGTACATCCATATGCTGGTTCCTTCCCCCGCGTTGCTGACTCGGCTTTAGCGCAAGGTAGCGCAAGGTTCCCCCCGTGAGGATCTGCTAACGGGGACGTCCGGGAGGGTGTCTCCTGTGCGTCCCTGAGTGATCCTCCGAGGCCGCCCATCGGCCGAACTGCTTCTAAAACATGATTGAGGAATTGTTGATGACTAGCGCCACGCTTCCCCTCGATGGGGTCAAGGTCGTTGATTTCACACAGCTGATCGCTGGGCCGACAGCGACGTTGGCATTGGCGCAGCTTGGCGCAGACGTAATTAAGGTCGAGCGGCCGAGTGGGGACCTCGCACGTTCCATCGGAGGCGAGGAAGGGACTCCGCCAACCTTCACGGCACTCAACGGCGGTAAGAAGTCGATCGCCATAGATCTGTCCTCGGAGAGCGGTCGCTCGGCAATTCGGCGAGTGATCGGCGAGGCCGACATCCTCGTGCAGGCGTTTCGTCCCAGAGTGATGGACCGGTTGGGGCTCGACTACGAGACCCTGTCGCAGGTCAACCCAAGACTTATCTATGTTTCACTCTCGGCCTATAACACCGGCGGAAGCGGCGGCCAGCGCCCAGGTGTGGATGCAGTGCTTCAGGCGGCAACAGGGGTCATGGCAGTAACGGGACATCCTAATGGTGAACCGATGAAAGCTGGCTTCCAGGTGATAGATGGGGCGGCCAGTCTTGCCATCGGCCAGGCCACTCTCGCCGCGCTATTTCATCGCGAGCGAACGGGCGAGGGGAGCAACGTCGACCTTTCGCTGTTCGAGGTCGCGGCGTATATTCAGACCTCAGCGTTCGCGACAGCGTCGTACCGCGGCGTACAGCTTGACCGACCAGGTAACACGGCGGGAACGCTTGGTGCCCCTACTGATATGTTCGCGGCGTCGGACGGCCACGTGATGGTGGCCGCTTACTTCCCTGACCAGTGGATTAAGTTCTGCACGACCGTCGGCGCTCCACATCTCATTGAGGATCCCCGGTATGCGACCAACGCGGATCGGATCAAGAACAAAGAGCAGCTGAGCGCGGACCTGGCGCCCATCTTTGCTAGCCGCACGCGTGACGACTGGTCGTCGCGATTGGCGGAGGCGGGAGTCATCTCAGCTCCGGTTCTCAGCCAGCTCGAGATTGTTAGTGACCCGGAACTGCGCAGCCTTGGGCGCTTCAGGTCCATCCAAGGCGACGATTTGAAACCGTTCTGGGTTCCGGAACTTCCTTATGCGGTTTCGGCTTGGACCGCGAAGTCGCCCGGGCAACCTCCCGCGCTGGGGGAGCACACGCGCGAAGTACTGGTGGATGCGGGGTTCTCTGAGGAGGAGATCCGCGAGATGGATTCCCATGGTGTTTTTGGCACCGAGACAGTAGCCGGATGGTGATGGTTTCCCGGGTGTCCACTGGGCGAGCCGCGCCGTCCTTTCAGCATTGATTCTGTCGATCGTGAAAGAGAAGAGGGAGCGTGTATGTTGAACAGTGAAGTTCGGTCGTCGGTGACTGATGGAGTGTCGCCACGGCGCCGTTTGCGTGAGTTGCTCAACCGGCAGCAGATGTTGTCGTTGCCGGGGGTCCAGGATGCCTTTGGTGCGCGGGCTGCTCAGGAGTTGGGCTTTGAGGCCGTGTATCTAGGCGGCGGCGTCACAGTGGGGATAGGCCTTCATGCTATGCCGGACATGACGATGGTCACTAGTGCAGACATTGTCGAGGCGGCGCGGCCGATCGTCGAGGCGATTGATATTCCGTTGATCGTCGATTTTGATGACGGTGGGGGCAACCCGCTGCAGGTGCGGCGCAACGTGCAGCTTGCTGAAGCCGCCGGAATTTCTGGGTTGCAGATTGAGGACACAGACTTCACGTACCCGAAGCACTTGCCGCCCTCGAAGCTCGGCAACGTGATGAGCTTCGATGGAAACCACATACTCTCTCGAGAGGCTGGGGTGCAGCGAGTTCGTGCTGCCGTCGAGGCGCGCCGTGACCCCGACCTCATCATCATCGCGCGTACCGACGGAGCGTTGATCTCGAAGGAAGAGTCGCTCATCCGGATGCGGTTGTATGAGGAGGCTGGCGCTGACGCGGTCTTCCCGACCCACTTCCCGTTCCCAGAAACGCAGGATGCGGTTAAGGCGGTAGGTATTCCCGTGATGAACTGCCCAATCCGCGTGGGCAGTTCAACGAAGGACGAGCGGGACCAGGCCAGCGAAGGCGGGATGCGGATTCTCCTGGAGTCCACTCCGGTCGCTTACTCGGCCTATCGTGCCGTTCTAGCTGCGCTGGTAGAACTGCGCGACACAGGGGGTGTTGACGAGGACTTCTCCGCGACACTCAAAACGGTGCAGGAGATCATCCAATACCCGCACTGGGGAGAGCTCGCCCAACGCTACGCGTTCTAGGAGAATCGTTTATCCGTTCAGTGACACCTACCCTGTCGCTTTCGGCGGCACCGTGTTCGGCTGGACCGCCGACGAGGTACTTCCCACGCGCTCCTCGACGGGTTTGTAGGCGCTGGCGGTAACATCAACACCGCTGACAGTTATTCTGCGTGGGCGCCTGGCCATTCTGGAGGTGGATCAGGGGCCATCAATGGCGCGTGGACCAGAGGGGGTTAGCAGCACCGCTGTGTCGGCATCTCTTGACCATTCGATGTGGTTCCACCGGGAGTTCGACAGCGAAGAATGGCTACTGGTGCGTGTGTCGTGGTCCTCGTTCACCACTCTCGCGGGCTGTGCACGGCGACGGTTTTCACGGAATCCGGAAGCCGGAATCCGGAATTCACTTCGCGACAGCCAACCAACAGATCCTTTTGCGGCATGATCCGCGGTGAGTTCTGCCGGACAAAGTGCTTGCCTTGTTAGATCGAACTGTTGACAGAGGCCAGATGCGATGTAATTCTCGCAAAGAACTGATGCGGGCATACATTCAAGAAAGAAGTGTCGGGGGCGACGATCATCGGCTCAAAGCAGAAGGTCGCGCTGAAGCAAGAACTCGCAACATACATCGGTTGGAGTCCGCAGTCTCCAAAGTTTACGTTTTCTATGAAGCGAAAGGTCTGCGAATATGGTTGGCATTCTTGATGAGAAGGTCGTAGTGATCACGGGCACGGGTGGCGGCCAGGGGCGCGCTGCCGCCCTCAGATTTGCTGCAGAGGGCGCGACTGTGGTTGGTTGCGACCTCAAGATTGAGGGGGCAGAAGAAACGGTAGCCATGGTCCGTGAGGCTGGCGGCACGATGACGTCTACCCAGCCGGTTGACCTAGGTGATCCGGACGCTGTGAAAAGCTGGATCGAACATGCCGCGGCAGCGTTCGGTAGAATTGACGTTCTATACAACAATGCCTCCGCGCCTCAGTTCGGAGCGATCACTGAAATGACTGATGATCAGTGGCGTTCGAATGTTCGCAACGAGCTGGATCTAGTTTTCTTTGCCTGCCGCGCCGCATGGCCTTACCTCGCAGCGGCCGGCAGCTCTGCAATAGTGAATATTGCTTCCATTCACGGAATTAATGGGCTCCGTACTTCGCCGGGGGGGTTCGCACATGCCGCCACTAAGCATGCAATCATAGGAATGTCGCGTGAATTAGCGAATGATGGTGGTCCGTATGGAATTCGCGTGAATTGCATCAGCCCGGGCTTCATCCTGACCGGTGCCACGGAGTTTCTAAAAGATGTCCCAGGAGGGATCGAGGGGCACCTTGACCATCAAATTATCAAGCGCACAGGGCGGGAAGAGGACGTCGTCGCTGCTGCCCTCTTCCTCGCCTCCGACCAAGCATCATTCATCACTGGACAAAACATCATCGTAGACGGCGGCTACACGATCGTGTAGCACGATACTCGGATTCCTCACTGACCTTGCCGGCGAACGATAGGCTGTCGGATGCGCTGATTGATGCCCACGTTGAGATTCCTGACCCGATCCCAACCCGAGTCTGGATGGTCCTCCAGCGCGGCTCCCCATGGCCTCGCATTATTCACGACAACGCGGAGCCGGGCGGATTTCGTTTCTATTTCCGTCACGAGGCGACGACATTCGTCCTCAGAACCGAGGTCAGCGGCGATAGCCGTCACCTCGCCGAATTCCGCGAGCTGTTGCTCGGCCTTCTCGCACGATTTTTGCTTTCTGGACGAAACAATCACACTTGCACCAGCAATCAGGAGTGTGCGAGCGAGGACGTAACCGATTCCGCGGGTCCCCCCTTGCGATCAGGAATCTTTTCCCGGTGATACAGAATCTTGGTGTTTGTTCAGTCACCATGATTCTTTGGACGATGCGGTCGCGTCCGCGAGAGTGGCATTCGCGCTCGCCCAGCGCATCGGGAGCGCTACCCTTGGCGATCTCGCTTCGCAAGCGAAGGTTCGGGCCGTTCGGACCTTTCAAGACGAGGCCGAAGCGGCGTAGCGAGTAGCCAGCCAGAAGCCACCCGTCAGTGTGCCTGCATCAGCCGGCTGCGAAGGAAGCCCCGGCAGCTCGCGAAGCCTGGCGTAGGACTCCAGGGGAACATCGAACTTGTATGTCTCAGGATCGGCTAGGTCGCGGATTCCGTCGAGGTCGGTGGTGAGTGTCCTGGTGGACGTCCTTTCAGATGCGCTGGACGCGCGATGAGTGAGTGCATGCTGGAGAAACGGCGTGGGGATGATCGAAGCGGTGTCTCGTTCGTCCGTAGAATGCTCTCGTTGGGGGGTCGCGAGCGGACCTCGTCATCCCGACTCGAGCTCACACTCAACGACCTGTGTAGCCGCCATCGACGTGGAGCGTGGTACCGGTCACATAGCTGGCGTTGTCGGACAACAACCAGACGGCGCCCTCGGCGATTTCGCGAGGCTGACCGAAACGGTCGAACACCGACATCACCTTGGCGACCTCCTGCGGGTCGAGCTTGTTCATCTCGAGCGCCTCCATCAGCATCGGCGTCTCGACCGAGCCTGGAGCCAAGGTGTTGACTCGGATGCCATATGCGCCATTCTCGATCGACGCTGTCTTGCCCAGTCCCACGACGCCGTGCTTGGTCGCCGTGTAGATGGCCTGGTTGAACTGCGGCCGGAAGCCGTTGGCTGAGGAGATGTTGACGATCGAACCGCCCTCACCCTGCTTAATCAGTTGCCTCAGCTCGTACTTCAGGCACAAGGCGACTCCCTTGAGCTCCACGCCGATGAGCTTGTCGAAGTAGTCTTCGTCGAACTCTGACAGCAGCGCTGAGTCCGCTTGGATGGCAGCGTTGTTGACGGCTCCGTCCAACCGCCCGTAGAGGTCGACCGTTGCCGCGACCATGGCCTCGACCGACTCGCCCCTCGACACGTCTGCTCGCACGAAGGCTGCTGTACCTCCGTTCGCGGCGATGGAGTCGACGACGGCGTTGCCGCCCTCCTCGTTGACGTCGGCGACGACGACTTTCGCTCCGGCTTCGGCTGCCAGACGTGCTGTTGCTTCACCGATGCCTCGAGCCGAGCCGGTGACGATGATGACTTTGTCCTGCAGGACGGGGAACGTCATGATGGCGGGATTCTCCTTGCTGTTGTTCGGTGAGTGCTGGGTGAGTGGGGCGCACGCGGATCAGCACGATGACCCCGGTCCGCGAGTAGACCGCATCGGATCGACTCGCAGGAGTGGTCGATCAGTAGTTGGCGGGCAGGCTTGATTCGGCGCCTCGCGAGGTCGTTGGTGCTCGTTGTTCAGACTCCGGACGAACGGCTCGGTGTTACATGTCCTTGCTAATTGACGTGAACCGTGTTAATCGAACGCTCAATTGCCGGACTACGGAAATAGTCACAGTTGCGATCGACCTTGTCAAGGGGGCGACACACGAGCCGAGGGACAATTGTGTGTACCATGCAGCCATGCCCACGACATGAAGGAAATGGGGATGCATCTCCTGCACTGCAAGATGCCACAGAAGAAACAAAGGAGTTCGTATGTCTGAACAATCCGGTCCGACCTCAAACCTCGTCCGGCAGCGTTTCTGAGCGCCGTAGAGAGCGCCTGGGGCAAGGGAGACGTGGACGCGCTCGATGAGGTATTCGCTGAGTCGTACATTCGACGCGGACGAAAGTCGCGTTTCTCTGGCGACGAACTCGCAACATCCATCGTGGAAATGTGAAAAAGTTTTCCCGACCTGGACATGCACATCACGCGGATTGTTGAAGGCGAATCCGACGTGGCGCTCTACTGGACTAGCACCGGCACGCTGCAGGACCAGTTCCTTGGGCTGCCCCCTACGGGCCGTGAATACTCGGTATCGGGGGCTAGCTTTGCCCGTTTCGAGGGCGAGCTCGTCGTTGAGGAAGACGTGACTTACGACCGGCGCGGTGGCTATTCAACGGTCGGCGTCCGGTTGAGCGGGGTACAGCAGGTTGACGAGGACGTTAAGACAGCGGTCGGCGCTGACGTGCTGCGATCCATGCACCGCAAGATGGTTACGGGAGTCACCGTGGTTGCTATCAACTCTAATGGAGAACCGCGAGGGCTCGCCGTTAACGCGTTCTCAAGCGTCTCCCTCGAACCGCCTCTGATCCTGGTCTGCGTACAGAAGGCCAGCTCGACCTACTCACACCTCATGGCAGCACGCCACTTCTCCGTCAATGTTCTGGCCGCCGACCAGCTCAGTGTCGCGCGCGTCTTCGCCACAAAGCAAGACCGAAAGTTTGACCAAGTTTCATGGCGCCCCGGAGAACACGGAGTGCCCCTCATCGACGGCGCAGCCGCTGCCATGGAGGTGGAACTTCAAGACACGCTGCATGCCCTCACGCACACGATCTTCATCGGACGTGTCCGTCGTGTCACCTCGAACGAAGTCGCCCCCCTCGTTTATACGAACGGCGCATTCTTCGACGGGGGAGGGCTCGTGGAGGCGCAAGACATCACGGCGTGACACTTTCCAGTCGTTGGACCACCACTGGTACCCCGCACCAACTAATTGCGAGCGCGGTCGCATCGAGGCACACAACTATGCGCTCGGAAGCCTATTCACTAGGAACTTTGCTCGGCCCTGCATAAAAACCACTTCCTATTTCCGAAAGGAGGCCCCGAGAACGTGTCGCTGCATCCTCTGAGACTCAAGGTCTTGACAACATCCATGGCCACTGCAACCATTTACTCAGTCCGGCAATTGAACGATCAATTAACAACGTTGTGCGTTAATTAGCAAGGACCTCACAACGTTCGTCCGAAGGAGTATGAACAATGAGCACAAACGACCTCACCACACGCCGTATTAAACCTGCGCCGCGGGATCTATACGAACCACTTTTCGGGCCCGAGCCACCGCTCCAGCAGCAGGTCATCGCGTGGTCCGCGAATGCCAGCAAGGCGATATCGGCCTTCATGGGTGCGATTTACACTGGGGGGAACCTTGACCCCCGTCTTGTGG
Source organism: Arthrobacter sp. B0316-1-20 (assembly GCF_059091865.1). Taxonomy (NCBI): domain Bacteria; kingdom Bacillati; phylum Actinomycetota; class Actinomycetes; order Micrococcales; family Micrococcaceae; genus Arthrobacter; species Arthrobacter sp. B0316-1-20. The sequence goes on from NZ_JBNHHC010000011.1 coordinate 190,918, forward strand.
AACTCATCCGTCTCCGCATCGCATTCCACAATCAATGCCGTACTTGCATGGCGTCGCGCAACCAAGACGTAGGCCTCACCGAGGACGTGGTGTGTTCGCTTGAGAGGCCGGAGGAAGCGCCAGACCTTACGGAGGCGGAGCGCGAAGCACTTCTCTTCGCCGACCTCTATGCAATTAACCACCACTCGGTTACTGACGAGCACTTCGAGCGGTTGCACGAGCACTTCACGAACGAGCAAATTATAGACCTCATGGTCCTGATCGGTGGCACTCTTGGCATGGGCAGGATGACTGCTCTTTTTGACATCGTCGAGGGCCTGCCCGAGCGTTTCCAGCAGGACCGTGGGAGTAAGTCACTCACCCCCTGGGGAGACGGTGACGTCCTCGTAAACAGCCCGGACATGTTGGGAAAGATGGTGCATACGCCCGGGCTGCAGCGCTCCTAAATTCTCGGTCGGTTAGGTGTCAGATTCTGGCAGCGTCCCAGCACCCACGCGATCGCCGGGTGCTGGGCGCGCTGGGCAGTCGGTCTGACTGTTCCTGCGAAAAGGCGCCCTCGACGAATCGTCGTTGCACATTCGCCGCATCCGTCCGAGCCAAGTAGAACGAATAGAAATAAGGAGTCTCTGTGCGTCAGATCATCATTATTGGATCGGGTCCGGCCGGGTACACAGCGGCGATTTACGCCGCGCGTGCCAACCTTGAGCCGCTCGTCGTCGCCAGCTCGGTCGAAGCCGGCGGCGAGTTGATGAACACGACCGATGTAGAGAACTTTCCCGGATTCCCAGAGGGGATCCAGGGTCCTGACCTGATGGCGAAGATGCAGCAGCAGGCGGAACGTTTCGGCGCCGAAATCGTTTATGACGACGTGGTTTCGCTCGACATCGACGGCCCGAATAAAAAGGTTACGCTCGGGTCTGGCGCTGTACACGAGGCATCCGTTGTTATCTACGCCACCGGATCCGCTTACCGTAAGCTCAACCTCGCTAGCGAGGAGCGCCTGTCGGGCCGCGGTGTGTCGTACTGCGCGACTTGCGACGGGTTCTTCTTCCGTGAACGCACGATAGCCGTCATTGGCGGGGGCGACTCGGCGATGGAAGAGGCGACATTCCTGACCAAGTTTGCCTCGAGAGTCTACGTCGTTCACCGCCGTGACGAACTGCGCGCCTCGAAGATCATGCAGGAGCGCGCGTTCGCCAACGAGAAAATTGAGTTCCTCTGGAACCGCGAGGTCGTCGATGTCCTAGGTGAGGAAGCCGTCGCTGGTGTACTGCTGAAGTCGACCGTTGACGGATCGCTTCAGGAGATCGCAGTTGACGGCGTCTTTGTCGCGATCGGCAACGATCCGCGCACACACCTCGTCCACGGCACGCTTGAACTCACCGATGACGGCACGATCTGGGTCGACGGCCGATCGTCGCGCACGTCGCTGCCTGGAGTGTTTGCAGCCGGCGACGTCATCGATCCGACGTACCGGCAAGCTATCACGGCCGCCGCTAGCGGGACTGTCGCCTCGCTCGACGCGGAGAACTACCTCGCAGCGCTACACCACCAGGCGGGTGCCCAGCGGTCGGAGCCTGCACAGTTGGCGGGCCTCGTAAGCGTTGACGGTGCTTGACCGCCAACCCCGCAGTCACCGCGTTTCAATTTCGGTTTAACTGAGCACAGCTTCAAAAGGAGACAAAAATATGACCGCCACGGCAACTACTTCGGCGACCTGGAATCAAGACGTACTGGAAGCTGACGGACCCGTGCTCGTCGACTTCTGGGCTACGTGGTGCGGACCGTGCCGCGCGCTCGGGCCGGTGCTGGACGAGATCCAGGCTGAGAACCGCGGCAAGATCACCATTCTGAAGCTTAACGTCGACGAGAGCCCAGACCTCGCGGCCAAATACCAGATTACCTCCATCCCAGCGATGAAGGTCTTCAACAAGGGAGAAGTCGAGGCGACGATCATCGGCGCCAAGCCGAAGCAGGCCCTGGAGCAAGAACTGGCGCACTACATCGGCTGAGGTTCACGGTCCGCATCAGCGACCGCGAGATCGCAGCCGACACCCCGCTTCGATCTGCGTCCCGACTCAGGTAGGTGCATACGCAATGTGAGCGACGGGCCGTGGCGATTCTGTTGCAGGGGTAGGCGCGATCCAGTACACGCACTCCCTGGCTATGAACGATGCACCTGAATCCTACCGGAGCGCACTCGCTTGGACGGGTTATTGAAAAACGTGGCGTGAAGCGGTATCGAAGTAGCGAGCTTGTTCAGTTCATGGCCGACGTGCTGCACGCTCTCGGACTTCCGAGAGACGATGCTCTGCTGGGCGCCGCTATCATCCCTACGCGGACCTTGCGGGCGTCGACTCCCACGGGAAACGGCCGGTCGTAGCCGGCCATTCTGCTGTGCTCGTCATAGCGCCCTTTATCGTCGAGATCGACAGGCTCGCGGGGGGATTGCTTTCGATCGTCCTGATGGCCTGCTTGATGCTGCTCAACGTGCCAGTCGGCATTTCGATGACCTTGCCTGGTCTATTGGGCATATATGTTTTGGTTGGGGAACGCTAAGAGGGACCTTGGAGGACATAGTTTCATCAGTTTTGCGTCCTGGTCCTCCAGCGAGATCCCGATGTCGGGCAGATTGACCGCCAGATGCGGTATCGGCGTTCCGCGGGATTCGGTCCATGAAGTTTCCACATGTTACGTCGGTAGGGAAGTCCACTCTGGCCTCTCTCCAGGAGCGCGACCTGGTCTTTGATTTTGATGGTCAGGCCCGACGGCATGGCCGACGCTGCCGCCGAACTCGTAGGGTTCCCGGACCTCACTGTTGTTCTCGCACATATAGGCTGGCTCAGTCACGTTCAGGTCTGACGTGACGGGATTCGGCGCATCGCTGCCGCCGCGTTCGCCTCAAGATCTAAGAAGGGCCAGCGTACATCGTCGACTTCGCAGCAGGATCGATCTCGGATGATTCTCCGAGTGAGCCGGAGGATGCGACGGTAACTGCTTCCCATGAGACCTTCGCGTAGTTACTGCGCGGGGAGATGGATCCTCGCTTCGCACAGATGTATAAGCGATTCGAAATCGAAGGCTAGCCGCATCTGGCACGGCGCCGAGGCGAATCGCACGGATTACCAACGACCGTGCAATCATAACCGGGTTCAAGCGCTCCTCGGTGCGGGCGTCAGCGCAAAGCCCGCTATCTGTGAGGCCCGAGGTCCTTGAGGAATTCGGAGACTTTAAGGAGACGCTTTTCGGCTTCAAATTCACAGGCATCAACCGCCTCGAGAACCACATTGAAGGCATGATCTTCGACCGGGCGCCTGAGCGGCTGGTCGGCGAGATACGCCTCTCTTAGCCCCTGCGCGCAGTTGCCGGGCTGGACCTCGTCACGGACCGGTTCCAGCCCGGCGATAGCTCGATGCCGCTTATAGCGAAGGCATTATCCAACCTTTCGCACATCACCGCACCACGGTCAGCGGGTCAGTCAACCGAATTTTCGAGGTAAGGGGGATCGTGCGGTTGTCAATCGGATGGAGTACTTAGGCATTCACGTCGACAATCTTGAGGAGGGCATTCGACGCTTCTCCGATATGTTCGGCTCGACGTTCACGATCGCCGAGTTTCCCGGGGAGTTCGATATAAGCACAGTCGGCGAAGAGACTGGTTCACGCGCGCCAACGGTTAAGTTTCGTATGGCGTTCGACTCGCGCGGTTTCTTCGACCTGATCGAAATGCCGGGTATCGAGGAAGGGTTCCGCAGCATCCACTTCCGGGTCGATGACCTTACCAAAGCCATCGAGCACTTCACGAGCAAAGGTGTGCGGCTCGTCCGACAGTTCGTCATAGGTGGTATACGAGAGGCTGTGTTCGACGGGGATGGTCTATACGGCGTTCTGATAACTCTGGTGGAGTACCCCGGCCCGAACATCGTTGCCGCCATGAAGGCTGAGGGTGGGGCAGATCGAGTGAGATCCTGGCTTACGTATCGGTGCCCCAGCGTCTCAAGATCATTTTCAAGGATTGAACTCTTGTACCTGACACTCGGCGTCTTCAGCGCGCCTGCGCCTCCGCAAAGGCCTGCCACGCTTCGATGTCTTCCGGGATCTCTGCCGGGCGAGCGGCTAGGCCGGGTAGGCGAATTCGCTCATGTCCATTAAGGCGGGCCGCCATGTCTTCTTGGGTCGACATGTATTGGAAGCGAAGTAGTCGCTGGGCGAATTTCCAGTGGTCTCCGACCTTGACGTAGCGGTCGTCGTAACGGAAGGCTCCGTTAATTTGGACCCCATCGGCCACCGTTTCGGAGTGTCCCATCGTGAGGCCTGTCGCCGTGAGCCCATCGGGGGCCACCTGCACGATGTGCTGGTGGGCGGTGTGAATCATCATTGAGTAGAGCTTCATGATGCCGGTGTAGAAGACCCGAAGTTCCTCGTGGCCTTTGTAGACCACGCCTGCACGGTGAAACTCCCCGTCCTCTGCGAAGGTGGAGACCAGCGCATCAATGTCGTGGGTGTCCGAGAGAACCGGGTAGAGCCCCACGAGATCTTTGATCGCGTTAATGTCGAGGAGCCGTTGCAGACTTTCTCGTGATCCGTCTTCAACCAGCGGCGAATGTCCTACTGCGGAAATGTCGATCATGATTGAGTACCTCAATCTGTGGTGAGTAATTTCGGTCTTGCTCGGCCGCGCAAGAAAGGACGCTCGGTCTAGAAACCGAGATCGCGGCCGATGATCATCTTCATGATTTCGTTAGAGCCCGCCCAAATCTTGGTTACGCGGGCGTCTTTCCACGCTCGGGCTATACGGTACTCGTTCATGAAACCGTAGCCTCCGTACAGCTGTACGCAGTTGTCGAGCACATCGTTCTGCACCTCTGCGGCCCACCACTTCGCCTTAGCGGCGTCGACGGCGGAGAGCTCGCCGCGGGTGTGGGCGAGAACGCACTGGTCTATGTAGGCCTGCGTCACATCCACCTTGGTTACGAGCTCTGCAATGAGGAATGAGTTGTGCTGAAACGACCCGATGGCTTTGCCGAACGCCTCGCGGGTGCGGGCGTACTCCATCGTTTCTTCGAGGATTTGCTTGGCGTGTGCGAGGTTGGTCACCGCGCCCCCAATACGTTCCTGGGGCAAGAACTCCATCATGTGGCCAAAGCCCTTGTCGAGTTCGCCGATCAGGTGGCTTTCGGGGATGTGAACGTTGTCGAAGTAAAGTTCTGCTGTGTCGGCCTCAGGCTGCCCCACCTTGTCGAGTGGGGTTCCACGGCTGAATCCTGGCATTGTCGCTTCCACAGCGAACAACGAAATCCCCTTACCGCGGGTGTTCGGCGTAGTACGCGCAGCGACGATTATGAGGTCTGCCGAGCCGCCATTGGTGATGAAAATCTTCGACCCGTTGAGGGTCCAGCCGCCGTCTGGGTTCTTCGCCGCCGACGTGCGGAGCGAAGCGAGGTCGGAGCCTGCTGAGGGCTCAGTCATCCCGATCGCCGTGACGATGGATCCGTCACAGAATCCCGGGAGCCAGCGCTCACGCTGTTCTGCAGTGGTTAGTTTGACGAGGTAGGGGGCGACCACATCGAAGTGGATGCTCAGCGACGATGCAAGGGCTAGGTTGACTTTCGCCAATTCTTCGAGGAGTACCGCGTTGAAGCGGTAGTCCCCAGCTTCGCTTCCGCCGTATTCTTCCGGAACGTCGAGGCTGAGGTACCCCTGTTCGCCTGCCTGCCGCCAAAGTTCGCGCGGGATCCTCTTGTTGGCTGCATGCTCGTCCGCGTGCGGGCTAACCGAACGTCGTACGAATTCCGCGACTGAGCTTCGGAAGGCCGCATGGTCGTTATCGTACAGAGTGCGTTCAATCATGGTCGAGCCTTCCTCAGTTGCGTGCTTTAGGCCGGGTTTGCGTCGGCCCCGCGGCGGCGGCGAAGTTTGACGCGAGTCCGCGTTGAATGCATAATACACTCAATACGTTGTTTGGTGTGAACGCAACCCCCTGGGTTGGGCGATGTTCACCTGAAGTCAATACAGATCTGGTGCCTCGGATGGCGGCAATGCAGCCAATTCTCTGGGTGTTGATCGCGAATGAGGGGCGACGGGAATGCAGAGAGCAACGACTGACAAGTGGGAGACCGCTATCGCGGAAGTCCACTCCGACGACGTCAACCTCCGGGGGGAATGGGTCACTGACCTCATCGCAAACGCGAGCTTCTCCGATGTCGCCTATCTTGTGATGTCGGGTAAGAGGGCCACCCCAGGCCAAGCGCGCGTCCTAGATGCCCTTTTCGTTTCGTGCATCGACCACGGCATCTCACCTTCGAGCACCGTCACTCGCGAGCTCGCCTCCTACGGTGTGCCCATCCAGGTCGGCATTGCTGGCGGACAACTCACTGTCGGAGATCATCACGGTGGCGCGGGTGAGCAATTCGCCTACGTACTCAGAGACCTCGTTGCCGCCTGCGGCGATCAAACGCCCTTCGAAGACGTGCTGCGCGCGAAGGCGACAACGCTCGTGCAGGAAGCACGAAGCGCCAAACAGCCGGTCCACGGCTTCGGTCACCCCCAGCACGGCGAAGATCCACGCGTTGCTGTGCTCCGAACCGTGGCCCGCGAGCACGGGGTCGCCGGAAAATACTGTCTCGCTCTCGACTCGATCGAAGACGCACTTGCCGAGGCGGTGGGCCGCCGCATCCACGCCAACATCGACGGAATCTCGGCGGCGCTCCTCCTGGATCTCGGCCTCGACCCGCGCACTGCACGCCCCATCTTGATGGCCCCACGCGTCATTGGGCTGGCAACGCACTTCATTGAAGAGGTCGACCAAGGGAATGTGTGGCGCCACGTGCCGGGCCACCAGGTGACCTACACGGGCGCGCCGGCACGTTCGAAGACGGAGGAGGCTGGCGCATGACGAACCCGGTAAGCGCCGAGGTTGACTCGCACGGCATCTTCCTCATTCGGATGCAGAGCGAAGCGAACCTGAATGCCATGTCCGCCGAGATGATGGATGAACTCCAAGCCGCATTCGCTCGTGCGAAACAACCCGACGTTCGAGCCGTCATCATCACAGGGTCAGGCCGCGCGTTCTCCGCAGGCGGAGACGTCAAGGCTCAGGCCGATGGTCTGCGCTCGGCGCACTCGACCTACGCCCGCCTGAGCGGAAACCACGGGCGGCTCACGAAGCCGCTCATCGAGATGGACAAACCCGTCATCGCAGCGGTCAACGGAGTGGCTGCCGGAGCAGGCGTGGCCATGGCGCTAGCCTCAGATCTTCGGGTGATCAGTGACAACGCCCGATTTGTGCTGGCCTTCAGTGCGCTCGGACTTGTTCCAGACTTCGCAGCGGCCTACCTTCTGCCACGCCTAGTAGGACTCGCGAAGGCCAAAGAAATCATGCTACTGCGTCGCGAGCTCAGCGCGAAAGAATTCGATACGCTCGGCCTCGCAACTGCCGTCGTCGCCCAAGACCAGGTTCTCGAAGAGGCCATGGTCCTCGCGCGCAAACTCGCCGGCGGTCCGACCGTAAGTCTGGGTCTGGGCAAGCAGCTCATGCAGACAGGTCTCGATATGACTCTGACCGAGTTCCTGGCACTCGAGGCGGGATATCAGGCAATCGCCTCGCAAACCGATGATCACAAGGCCGCCCGGAATGCCTTCCTATCGAAGTCGACAGCGGAATTCACAGGTCAATAGACGACGAACCGCATTGCTCACTGGCAATGCAATTCAAGGAGAACGAAATGGCGTTACCCCTTCAAATTCTGAGTGTGCTCGAGCCCTTCATGGATCCTGCCGCTGACCCGGCGACGGTAGCGAGCATCGCACGATCCGCTGAGAGCGCGGGGATCGATCGTGTTCTCATCGGGTACGGAAGCGCGTCGCCCGACGGCTGGCCGATTGCCGGCGCTGCGCTTGCCGCAACCACGAAACTGCAGGTTCTGGTTGCGCACCGACCCGGCGTGATGCATCCGGTGACCGCCGCTCGACTATCAGCCACGCAGCACTACCTCTCGGGCGGGCGAGTTGCCTTCAATGTGGTGTCGGGGGGTTCCCCGGGAGACCAGCTTCGCGAAGGTGATGACCTGCCGAAAGAGGAGCGCTACACGCGCGCGATCGAATACTTGGACATCATGAAATTGGTATGGGCCGCTGAATCGCCCGTTGACTTCACCGGGAGCTATTACAAGCTCACGCGGGCATTCCTCATGCAGCGCCCGCAATCGCCCATCCCGATCTTCATGGGCGGCGCGAGCGAGGCCGCATTGGAGTTTGGCGCGACCCACGCTGATACGTACATGTTGTGGGGAGAGCCATTGGCAGAGACGGCGGAGCGGGTCGCGGCGATTGAGGCCGCGGCGGAGGCGAAGGGTCGCCCGCGACCCCGAATCTCGACGAGTCTCCGACTGATTCAGGGAGCAACCTCTGAGGAGGCATGGAGCAAAGCAGACGCGATCGCCAAGCAGCTGGGAGGACCGCGCACCTCGCGTCACGCGAACGATGTGGGCCGCCAGCGGCAACTGGAGATCGCGCAGGAAAATGCACGGCACGACACAAACTTCTGGACAGGCATCATGCTGGCCACCGGCGGAATGGGAAACACGTCCGCTCTAGTCGGTACCCCCGACGAACTCGTCGCATCCCTCGGCAAGTACCGCGGACTCGGTATCGACACACTCCTGCTCACGGGTCCGGACGGCCGTTGGGACGAGGACCTGATTCCGATTATCGAAAGGGTTCGAAATGAACTCGCCTGACCTGCAACTCACCCCTTTAGAAGGACTACGCGTAGTACAGGTCGGAGACTACGAAGCAGTAGCGTTCTGCGGGATGTTGTTCGCGCAGGGCGGCGCACGGGTGACCCGGATGATCACGCACGACGAGAAAGCAGTATCTGCTAGTTCGGACTGGTTGTCCGTGCGCTCCGCCTACCTCAACGCGGGCAAAGAGGAGGTTGTGCTCGACCAAGATGACACCCATGAGGTCCTCTCGTTGGTGAGAGACAGCGACGTCGTCATCGGGGGAGCAAACTTTCCCTGGGCCAAACTTACCGCCCAGTCAGGGAATCCTCCCGTATCGATAGAGATCACGCCATTCGGCCACGGTGGTCCGCACGACCACTGGGTCGGAACCGAACTAGTGCTGGCCTCGCGGGGTGGAGCGACCGAGTTCACGTTCGACGAAAAGGGAACCCCGGTTTACGGCCACGGCCGTCGGTACCAGTATCTCGCGGGGAGCTACGGCTTCACCGCGGCGCTGGCACTCATCTACGGTGAGTCCCGCCCGTCGGCGGTTGTGCATCCACGCATCGAGATCTCTGCTCTCGAGACCGTCGTGTCCATGCTTGGGTACTCCACGACGCAGTACTCGTACAACGGCACCAGCGGCGTCACCGGGCAGGCCGGACCCAGGTATACGCTGCGGTGCCGCGACGGGTTCATCGTGCTCGGCGCGAACGGTGACTGGCCCCCGATCGCAAAAATAGTCGGGCGACCCGATCTCGTTAACGACCCCCGTTTCCTCACACAGGGGCCCCGATATGCTCACGCCGACATCCTCGGAACAATGGTCGAGGAGTGGGCATCGAAACACACCATCGACGAGGTAGTGCAGCAGGCGGAGGCACTGTCTGTACCTCTCGTGGCTCTGGCGACTGGGGAAACCCTGATGGCCGATGAGCACCTGATCGAGAGAAACGCCTGGGAAGAAGTCGATATCCCGGGACTCGGGACTGGCAAAGCGCCGCGAGCACCGTACATTCTTGACGGCCAGCGAGTCGGAAGGGGAAGTCGATGAACGACACCAAGAATCAGGGACTACCGCTCGCCGGGCTAACGGTGGTGGATTTCAGCCACTGGTGGGCTGGTCCTATGGCCACTCGCATCCTCGCAGGCTTGGGCGCCACCGTAATCAAAGTGGAGTCACCCGGCCGTCCCGACCCAATGCGGTTTCCCAACGACACCGACGTGCTCAATCGATACCCCGACCAGGATCCCGGCGCAGACCCCGTCAATAGGAACGCGTTCTTCAACACGCAGAACGTTGACAAGCTCAGCATCGTTGTTGACGTAAAACACGAAGACGGCCGAGCATTGGTGCGACGTCTTGTGGAATCTGCCGACGTGTTCCTTGCGAACTATCGTCCCGGTGTACTGCAGCGACTCGGGTATGGTTACGAAACTCTCTCAGAGTGGAACCCGCAGATTATCTACGTAGAAATGCCCGGCTACGGCAACACCGGTCCGCTCGCGAAGATGCCCGCCTATGGGGCGCAGTTTGACGCGGCCAGCGGGTCGGCGTGGGCGGTGGGCGGTTCGGGAGAACCGCTCATGACCGGCTTCGCGATCGCCGACTCCACCTCCGGTGTGTTTGCCTCTGGCGCAGTGATGTCCGCCCTGTTCCAGCGGAAGAAAACAGGCCGCGGTTCACAGGTTGAACTCGCCTCGCGAGACGCGATGTTGCCCCTCTTGGGAGAGAACGTCCTCGCGCGCACAGTCGGTGTCGACATTCCGTACGGACGCAACGGCGACGCTTTCGCGACACCGCACGGCCTGTACCGCGCGAAAAACGACTGGCTCGCGCTTGCGGCGCACACGGATGCGCAGTGGGAGGCTTTGGCGGATGAGCTCGGCCTGCCCGCAGATCTGCGCGAAAGAACCTCTTCTCTCGAGAAGCGTCAAGCGTGCGCTGCCAGGATCGATCAGACCATCACCACTGCGGCTGCAGCCGTTGATAATGCCGGTGAGCTTGTCTCGCGGCTTCAGAACCGAGGCGTACCCGCCAGCACCATGCAGAACGGAGAGTCGGTCTCCCTGGACCCCCAGCTTAAGGCGACCGGCTATTTCCGCGAGACCCAGCACGCCTCAGCGGGGACGCATCTTTACCCCGGGTTCCCGTACAAGATCGATGGCTCGAGAGTGGGAAACAGGACTGGTGCGCCTCTCCTCGGTGGTGACACGGTAAGTGTCCTCCGCGACATGCTCGGTCAAACCGAAGAAGAAATCGCGCGGCTTAGAGATGCGGGAGTCATCGAGACCCCGGGGCACTCCTGATGACTGACCAGACTGAGGCCGTCGTAAAAGGAGCCCTGGATGGCATCCGGGTGCTGGAAATTTCCGGCATGGGGCCTGCGCCATTCTGCGCAATGGTGCTCGCGGATTTCGGCGCTGAGGTCATCCGAGTCGATAGGCCAGGCGCTGCGGGCACACGCCGTCAGGGAGGTGCGCGAGTCACCGGGCGCGGGCGTCGTTCGATAACACTCGATCTGAAATCGGAGGAGGGCCGAGTGGCCTTTCTTAGGCTGGTCGAGACGAGCGACGCGGTTATCGAAGGTATGCGGCCTGGTGTCGTGGAAAGGTTGGGCATCGGGCCCGACGAATGCAGCCAGAGAAACCCGCGTCTTGTGTATGGCCGCGTGACCGGGTGGGGGCAATCCGGCCCGATTGCCCACACTGCGGGTCACGACATTAACTATCTTGCGCTCACCGGTGCGCTCTTTCATACGGGCGAGCGCAATAGTCCGCCGTCTCCACCACTTAACCTGGTGGGCGACTATGGCGGAGGTGGGCTTCTGCTCGCATTCGGGATTCTGGCTGCAATTCGTAGCGCCAGCCAGACGGGCCTTGGCCAGGTCGTTGACACAGCGATGCTGGACGGGGCATCTCTTCTCATGTCGTTTATTCACGGGATGCGCGACGGCAATGACTGGATTGACGAGCGGCAGTCGAACGTACTCGACGGGGGCGCTCCGTATTATCGGACCTACGCGTGCTCGGATGGTCAGTACGTTGCAGTGGGGGCGATCGAGCCGCAGTTCTACCACCTCCTGGTGGAGGGCCTTGGGCTTGACGTCAGTAACCTGCCCGACCGCTCTGATCGATCGAATTGGCCGGCGCTGACAGAGATCTTCGCCGAAAGGTTCGCCTCGGCGACCCGTGACCACTGGGCCGAGCTGCTCAGCGGAACTGACGCCTGCGTGACCCCGGTGCTCTCAATGCCTGAGGCGGCGTCGCATCCGCAGAACGTGGCACGAAACGCCTTCATGAAGTTCGGGGATTCGGTGATTCCCGCTCCAGCTCCCCGCTTATCTCGTACGCCGGCACGTACGGGAGATCTAGACGGCGTTATTGGGTCTGCGACCGCTGATGTTGTGGGTGAAATCCACACGGAGGTGTGAACCCGTGTCGTTAGCGGGCAAGGAAACGGTCGAGCGCCTCTAAGGCCGCCTCGTCGCTGATTGCGGCGGCGATGGTGCGGACTTCGTCAGCACCAGATTGGGGCCGGGTCTGCTCCCAAGCCTCGGTCAGGAGCCGCTTGGATTCGCCCAGCGCAAACTTCGGATGCTTCGCCAACCGTGACGCGGCCGAAAGCGCCTCATCTATCACGGTGCCATCGGGCGCGGTCCGCGTGACGAGTCCCCAACTCTCGGCGGTGACCGCGTCTATTGTTCGCGCGGTGAGGGTGAGGTCCATCGCTCGGTAGTGACCAATGCTGCGAGGAAGTAGCCAGGACAAACCACAGTCGGGCGTCAGGCCAACCCGGGTGTACCCCGTAGTAAACACTGTCGATTCTGCCGCGATGATGAGGTCACCCGAGAGCATCATTCCGAGGCCGGCGCCGGCGACCGCGCCATGTACGGCAAACACGACGGGCTTAGCAGAGAGCCTGAGTTGCTCCAGAGCGTTCTCGAGGGCGGTAACGCCGCGGCGAAGGTATTCGGCCGGGTCCTCACTCTGAAGGAAAAACTTCAGGTCCCCGCCGACGCAGAACCGCTCACCGTTGGCATCAATGACGAGGACACGGCTGTCGTCTGCGACAGCATCTTTGACCGCCCGAACAAACGCTGCGGACAGCTCGCCGTCCAGAGCGTTCCCCCGCTCTGGACGATTGAGCGTCAGGCGGGTGAGGGGACCTGTTCGCGTGACAACAACAAGACCATCCGACCCCTCAGTCACGCTGCTTCGCCGCCCGTTCGGTCACTTCGTCCAAGAACTGCGCGATCTCGTCAATCGCGGTAACACCCTCGTCCAGGATCGACCAGAACAGCGGCCACACGTGAACCATCTCCGGTCGGACCTTCAGTGTTACTGCGCCGCGGGCGCGCGCGACTGCGGCAGCGAGGGCTGTCGAGTCGCCGAGGAGAACCTCGTGCGTGCCGACGTGCACATGCATCGGAGGCAGGTTCGCTAGGTCCGCTAGTAGGGGAGAGCCCAAGGGGACGTCTTTGGCGTCGGCTCCTTCGAGGTACAACTCTGCTGCCCTCTGGATGCCACGGCGTGAACAGACGGGGTCGATTCCGGCGTTGAGATCGTAGGTGTCAGATGTTGCACGCAAGTCGGTGAGGGGAGAAACGAGGGAGATCGCGTCAGGCAGGGTGTCTCCGCGGTCACGAAGGCTACATGCGAGTGCGAGGGCCAGGCCGCCGCCAGCGGAATCTCCAACAAGAAACGAGTGTTCTGCGCGTGCGGTGACGAGTGCCCACGCTTCGCGAGCAAAATCGATCGCCGCGGGGTACGGGTGATCGGGAGCGAGGGGGTAGTCGGCGACGTACACGATGCTTTTGGTTGCGACAGCAAGCCGGCTCGCAAGGGAGAGGTAGCCCTCCGCTGACCCGATCATGTAGCCGCCCCCGTGGAGCATAAGTACGCTGCGTTTCGGTTCGGTCCCGCCTGAACCGTCGACCCAGTACCCGGCCACTGCGCCGTCTGTGGCATGGGCTGTAATGACCGCTCTATCGTCGATGGGAAGCGTTCTCAGGAGGGATTCGTATCCGGCTCGGCGTTCTTCGAGCGTTCCGGAGCCTCCCGTCGGCAGCGCTTCGCTGTAGAGTTCGCGAACTTTTTCCAATTGCTCAGTACGGTGCACGGCTTACTCCTCGGCGAGATCTGTTACGTGGTTCGCTATTTAAGGTTTGACCACGTCGGTACAGCACTGTAACTTACGTGTATGATACATCACTATGTCGCGTGATGGCATGTAAATCGCGATCGCCATTCCGATGATGAGAAACAGGCGTCCCGTGGCACTCCGCGCGATTTGCGTCAGTAACACCTCAAGTACACAGCCTCAGAACAGAGCGTAGGGAGCACCAAGTGAAGTTACGGGTCGAGGAAACCGAGGTCGGTACCCGCAAAGACATCGACTTCGAAGCGCTGCATCGCCGCTATTTAGTCGAACGCGACAAGCGGATTCGCCCTGACGGCGTCGCACAATATAAGCGTCTTGACACCGACTCTGAGTACACGGAAGACCCGTACTCGGAGCCGATCGTGCGCGAACCCCTAACCCGAGAGGTCGACGTTGCGATCGTTGGCGGAGGGTTCTCAGGAATTACGGCGGCGGCATTGCTGCGCAAGGCGGGAGACTCCGAACTTGTCATCATCGAAGACGGTGGTGACTTCGGCGGCACGTGGTACTGGAATCGCTATCCCGGCGCACGGTGTGACATTGAGTCGTACATCTACCTTCCCCTGCTCGAAGAGGTTGGTACCATTCCGACCGAGCGGTATATAAGATCCACTGAGATCTTCGAGCACGCCAAGAATCTTGGACGGCATTTCGATCTTTACAAAGATGCCCTTTTCCAGACGCGCATCACCGAAGCCACCTGGAGCGACCAGCTCTCCCGCTGGGTCGTGCAAACGGACCGGGATGACCGCATCCTCGCGAAGTTCATTCTCCTGGGGTCGGGCCTGCTGCTCAGCCGACCCAAGCTCCCAGGAATTCCCGGGCTGGAGAACTTTAAGGGACACATGTTCCACACCAGTCGCTGGGACTATGACTACACGGGTGGTGACACCACAGGCGGTCTCGAAGGGCTCAAGGACAAGCGTGTGGCCGTTATCGGCACCGGCGCGACAGCGATTCAGGTTGTCCCCGCGGTTGCCGAGTATGCCAAGCACCTCAACGTCTTCCAGCGCACTCCGTCGATTGTCGACTACCGTGGAAACCGCCCGACCGACATGGAATGGGCCTCCTCGCTCAAGCCAGGCTGGCATGAAGAGCGGATGCTCAACTTCGACCAGATGATCGAAGGGCGCCTACCTGAGAAGAACCTCGTCGACGATCAGTGGAGCCAAATCTGGGCACGCCCCGCGTTCCTGCACCTGCCCGAGGAGCAGCGAGCCGCCGCGGCCGACGAATTCGACTTCCTCCAGATGGAGCGAATTCGATCTCGTGTCGATGAAATCGTCAGCGACCCTGACGTCGCGGAGTCGCTCAAGCCCTACTACAGCAGATTCTGCAAGCGCCCCTGCTTCAGCGATGAGTACCTGCAAGTGTTCAACCAGCCGAACGTCACTCTCGTCGACACGCAGGGGCTCGGAGTCGAAAGTGCGACCGAAACTTCGTTGGTGGTAGATGGAGTCGAGTACGAAGTGGACTGCATCATTTTCGCGACAGGGTTTGAATCATTCGCTAAGACACCGTCCGAATCCGGCCGGTACACCATCGTCGGTAAGGACGGCATGACCCTTGACGAGAAATGGGGATCAGGGTTCCGTTCGCTGCACGGCATGGCGACGGCGGGCTTCCCAAACATGTTCGTTCTCGGCAGCAGCCGGCAGTCAACAACGTCCTTTAACATTCCTCATCGCATCCTTCGCCAGGCGCAGCACGCCGTCGCTGTGGTTGACAGGCTGTTGACAGCGGGGATCTCCACGATGGAGGTCACCCCGGAAGCAGAGAAGAACTGGGGAGAGGTGATCGCCACGGTGCACAGCCGCGGCGACATTGAGACTCGAATGCGCGAATGCACGCCCGGGTACTACAACAATGAGGGTGACCTCAGCGGTGAGGTCCCTGTCATTGCGGCCGGTTATGGCGGAGGCACAGCTGCTTTCATCGAGGAAGTCAAGACTTGGCGAGCCGAGAAGATGGACGAGGATCTTATTTTGACTCCTGGGGTGCGGGAGGAGGTCCCGGCGGGTGAGAGTATTCACTAGCATCGCAGCGGTCGAGGATTTCATCGGCGGCGAGCTGGGCCCAAGTGAGTGGGTTCAAGTAACTCAAGGGATGGTCGACCGGTTTGGCGAGGTCACGGGAAGCGATGACTGGATCCACACCGACCCAATGCGTGCAGCATCCGGCCCATTTGGGCAAGCCATCGCTCAGGGCGATCTGCTGCTGTCGATGATCCCTCGTGCTCTGCTCGGCCTCTACCGACTCGAAGGCGAATTCATCGGCATGATCTACGGCAGTAACAAGGTTCGCTTGCCGTCGTCCGCCCCGGTGGGGGCTCGGGTTCGCGTGCGCGGGAAGGTATCCGATGTCTCGCGCCGAGGCGACGACACGCTGATAACGCTCCAGACATCCGTCGAGGTTGAAGGAAGCGCACGTCCGGCCATCGCGGCTGAAGTAATTCACCTATATCGCCCCGTGGGCGCCTGAAAGGATCCTGTTGCCAAACCTGACTTTCGATTTCACCGGACGCACAGCAATTGTCACGGGCGGTGCACGCGGCATCGGGCTCGAGGTCGCTCGCAGCCTGCGCGCTGCGGGCGCTGATGTGCTGATCGCTGACTTCGACTCGGATGCAGTGGTGAGTGCTGCACACGAAGTCGGCGTGATTGGCGTCGCCTGCGACGTTTCGAGTACCGAGGACGTCGACGCACTGGTTGCGAAGGCCGTAGAGCAGACGGGCCGGTTGGACATCGTCGTGAACAATGCCGGCATACTTCGCGACCGACGGCTTTGGAAACTAACGGATGAGGATTGGGATGCCGTGCAGGCCGTGCATCTCGGCGGGACATTCCGTGTGACGCGTGCAGCAACGTCAATTTTCCGCGAGCAACAGTTCGGCCGAGTCATCAACGTTACGTCGTACAGCGGGCTACACGGGAATGTTGGTCAGGCGAACTACGCTGCCGCGAAAGCCGGAATTATCGGGTTCACAAAAACCGCTGCGAAGGAACTCGCCATGTTCGGCGTGACAGTGAACGCGATTTCCCCCAACGCCGCAACTCGCATGGTCGCAGGAATCCCCGACGAAAAACTAGCAGAACTGACGGCGGGCATTCCGATGGGACGCTTCGCCGGACCCAGCGAGATGGCCGCCGCAGTTAGCTTCCTTGCCTCCGAGGAAGCCGGCTACATCACAGGAGTCGTGCTTCCCGTTGACGGCGGCCTTTCATGTTAACAAAGACACTTAAGCATTCAGAGGGAGCTAAAGAAATGGCAGAAAAAAGAACCGCAATCGTAACGGGGGGTGCGCGCGGGATTGGCGCCGCTGTCGCGCAACGCCTAGCAGAAGACGGTCGCCGTGTTGCAGTCGTCGACCTGCGAGAGGAAGACACCGTTGAGGTCGTCCAGGCTATCGAAGCAGCGGGTGGCGAGGCGATAGGTGTCGGTGCTGACGTCTCCGATTCGGGCGCCGTAGCCGGAGCTGTCGATCGGATCTCAACGGAGCTGGGGAAGCCTACCATCCTGGTCAATAACGCCGGCATCTTGCGTGACAACTTGCTCTTCAAGATGAGCGAGGCAGACTGGGACTCGGTGATGAGCGTGCACCTGAGGGGTGCCTTTCTCATGACTCGAGCTGTGCAGGCCCACCAGGTGGAAGCTGGATGGGGCAGGATCGTTAGCCTGTCGAGCACGGCCGCACTGGGTAACCGAGGGCAGGTCAACTACTCGGCAGCCAAGGCGGGGCTGCAAGGCTTCACCAAGACCCTCGCCGTGGAACTCGGCAAGTTCGGCATAACCGCTAACGCGATCGCACCCGGCTTCATCGAGACCGACATGGTGCGCCAAACTGCGCAGCGCGTCGGCATGTCGTACGAGGAGTTTATAGCCGAAGTCGGTGAGGGCATCCCGGCCGGAAGGACGGGCACACCTAACGATATTGCCGTCGTCGCATCGTTCTTCACCAGTGATGAAGCCTCGTACGTTTCAGGTCAGGTGCTGTATGTCGCGGGGGGGCCGAAGGACTAACTATGCCCACTTATCCAGATATCGCGGCCGTTGAGTCCGCGGGTGCCGCTGAGGCTGTAAGTGATTGGTTCCAAATTACGCAGGAACGGGTGTCAACGTTCGCGGATGCTACGCAGGATCATCAGTGGATCCACGTTGATCCCGAGCGCGCGAAGGCGGGACCGTTCGGAGTCCCAATTGCGCACGGCTTCCTCACCCTGTCGCTGCTGACATATCTCACCGAGGGCGCGGTGCAGATCGAAGGAACAGCCATGGCGATCAACTACGGTCTCAATAAGGTGCGTTTCATCACGCCAGTCTCGGTGGGTTCTCGAGTCCGCGTCCGCTCAACCATCGCATCCGTGGAGCAAGTCTCGCAGGGAGCGCGTGTGACGTCGAGCGTTGTCATCGAGATTGACGGTATCGAGAAGCCCGCGGCGGTCGCAGAGGTGATCACTCTCCACGTGCTTGACGGTTCTGTTCGCTAACACAATGCCCGCTTGCCCCCCCCCAGATGTTCTTTCCTTTTAAAGCACGACTTAACCCATCGGAGTCAGTCCATGAGAGAAGCAGTTATCGTCTCGACAGCCCGTACCGGCATCGGTCGAGCTTACCGGGGTGCGTTTAACAACACCGAGGCCCAAGCCCTAGGTGGCCATGCGATCTCACACGCAGTGCAGCGCGCCGGAGTGGAACTCGGCGAAGTCGAGGATGTTGTGATGGGAGCCTCGCTGCAGCAGGGCAACACCGGCACGAACGTGGCGCGTCAAGCCGCTTTGCGAGCTGGCCTTCCGCCGAGCGTTTCCGGCATTACTGTTGACCGGCAATGCGCTTCGGGACTGATGGCGATTTCGATTGCGGCAAAGCAGATCGTGCTCGACGGCCAGCAGATTGCGGTCGGTGGGGGACTCGAATCAATCTCGCTCGTGCAGAACGAGAAGATGAACACGTACCGGGCTACGGACCCGTGGCTCGAAGAGAACCACCCGGGCATCTATTTGCCGATGCTCAACACGGCCGAAATAGTCGCAGAACGATACGGAGTTTCTCGTGAAATGCAGGACGAGTACGCTCTCATTTCACAGCAGCGCACTGCTCGCGCCCAGGAACTTGGCCTGTTCGACGACGAAATCGTACCTTTCACTGCCCGCATGGGGGTGCAAGACAAGGAAACCGGCGAAATCAGCTTCCGCGACGTGACGCTGTCCAAAGACGAGGGCAACCGACCCGAGACAACTCTTGAAGGCCTGAACTCATTGCGCACCGTGAAGAAGGATGGCGAGGTAGCCGCGACTGCCACAATCACCGCCGGAAACGCGTCACAGCTCTCGGATGGCGCATCCGCTTCGGTGCTCATGGAATCGAGCGAGGCATCGCGTCGAAGCCTGCAGCCGCTCGGTATCTACCGTGGAATCGCTGTCGGGGGTGTGGAGCCCGACGAAATGGGTATCGGCCCCATCGTTGCCGTGCCGAAACTGCTGAAGCAGCATGGACTCGGGGTCGATGATATCGACCTCTGGGAGCTCAACGAAGCATTCGCGTGCCAAGCCCTTTACTGCCGTGACTACCTCGGCATAGACCCAGACAAGTACAACGTCAACGGGGGCGCCATCTCGATCGGGCACCCGTACGGAATGTCGGGAGCACGGATGGTTGGCCACGCGCTGATCGAAGGCAAACGCCGTGGCGCGAAGCTTGTTGTGGTTACCATGTGTGTCGGCGGCGGTATGGGTGCGGCGGGTCTTTTCGAAGTCGCGTAGTTCATAGTTACAGGCTCGATTCAGTGGTGCGGACTCTTCTAGTTGCATGTACCATGCAACTAGAAGTCTTATGGAGCCCCTGCGGTTAACTACCTCGAAGGAGAGGACCTCATGATGTTTTCTCGCAAGAACACTCTGGGCGCTGTGGCGGCGGTATCTGTGCTCGCTTTAGCCGGATGCGCAAGTCCTTCGGCCACCACCGGTTCCAATACCGCGGTGAAGATTGGTTTGGCCGCGGATCAGACGGGTCCCACGGCAGCCGCTGGCACAGCCGACAAATGCGGGATGGAAGCCTATGTACAGAAGTTCAACGAAGACGGCGGCGCCAACGGTTACAACCTAGAGATCGTGCTGCGCGACACCAAGTATGACCCGGTCAGAACCGCTAGCATTGCGCGCGAATTCGTACGGCAAGATGTCTTTGCTGCCGTCGTAGAGGGCACCCTTCCGGCGCAGGCATCGGTCCCGGTGCTAGAGCCGGCAGGGATCCCCATGTTCGCTTCCGCCGATGGTGCCACGATGAATCCGCCGCAGTCAGACCTGGTATTCGGAACACTCTACGACTTCCGACAGATCGCGGCGCACGGAGCCGAGTTCATTTTATCCGATCTGGGTGTCGACAAAATCGCGATTGCGTACATAAACACTGACGCCGGAAAAGCTGTGGCCGACACGGTGCCGGGCTATGTGGGCGCACGGGGAGGGTCCGTAGTCGCCGACCTTCCGATAGCTACCTCCACCACGGATTATGCCCCGTTCGCTCAGGCTCTAAAGGAGTCTGGCGCCGAGGCCGTCTACGCGGGACTCCTCGACACTCAGCTTTCGGGCCTTCAAAAGGCGGCGGATGCGATCGGCTACTCACCCGAATGGTTGGGCTGGCCCATCGCACAGACACCGAGCTACATGTCACTGGCAGGCCCTCTCGCCAATGGAACCTATTTCACTCAGGTTGCCACCGTCCTCACAGAGGATGGAGAGCTCAGCGACGGCGTGCAGGCATACGAAGACGCTGTCAACGCGCTGTGCCCTGACCTCGTCAACCAGGCTCAGACGAAGATGGGCTGGGTGACGGCCGCCGGGATCGCCCGAGGAATCGAAAACGCAACCGAAGGTGGGAAAGAGCTGACTCGCGAAGGCTTCCTCTCGGGCGTTGCCGGGGAAGCGATCGACCTCGACCTGAGCACAGTTTCGTGGTCGGAGTCGAACCGTTCTGGCGCGGCGAAAGCTGGCACATACCAGCTGAGCGGAGGGCAGCTCGTTGAATCGGCCCCGTTCTCTCCCTTGCCATCCATCGACTGAGTGTGCTGAGCGCCGGTTTCGACTGGCACGGCAGTCCCCCGTCTGGCCGAAACGTGGTCAGCGAAAGCGCCCCACGAGTACCTAGGACGAGACAGCATGGAAGCTCTGATAGTCAGCGGCGTAGTCACAGGAATGCTCTACTCCGTTGCTGGTCTCGGACTTGTCGTTACCTACAGCACGACGAAGGTACTCAACTTCGGAGTCGGAGGGATCGGCGCGCTTGCAGCATACACCGCGAGCGATACGCTCGGCTGGGGCCTGCCATACTGGGCCGTCATTGTATTCGCCGTTCTGGTCGGCGCAGCGTGCGGGGCTTTGCTGGAGATCGTGGTCGCGCGCCCACTACAGGGGCGACCACCACTGACGGTCGCTCTCGCTACCCTCGGTGCTCTCCTAATTATCGAAGGAATTATCGGTCTTCGGTACGGGTACAGCGCGCGGAGCCTGCCACAAGCCTTCACCGGTAGCGGGTTGACGCTAGGGTCCTGGCAGATCAGTGCCAACCAAGTTTTCACCCTGGTGGTTGGCGTGTGTGCCGCAGCGGCGCTACTGCTGCTTCTCCGGCGGACTCGGCTCGGACTCGCCATGCGGGCCGTCAGCTCGGGACCGCAGACCTCCGAACTGTTGGGGGTGGCCGCGTGGCGGGTTCGTCTGGCAGGCTGGGCCCTGGGCGGTTTGTACGGTGGCCTTTCTGCCGTACTAGTCACGCCGCTGACGTATCTGTCCCCAACCGGATACACCACCTTCCTGCTGACGGCGATCGCCGCAGTGGTCTTGGGTGGCTTCACCAATGTGTACGGCGTGATCGTCGGCGCCATGGCGTTCGGTTTAGCGACGAACGTGGCGCTTGCGTACGTTGATCCGGGTTTGATCGCTACTTACACGTTCATAGGCGTGGCCGTCGTGCTCGTTCTCCGACCACATGGGCTCTTCGGCAAGAGGGAGTTGGAGGTAGATGAACCTGAGCTACCTCAGCGGCCCTCCTTCGTGCAGCAGCGAATAAGCCAAAAACTGCGTCCGTTCGCTCCGCACAAGGCCCAAAACAGTGCCCGTTCGATGCGTGAGTTGCCCTCGTGGGTGATGGTCACCGGGGCGGTCGGTGCGCTCGTCGCGTTCGCGGTGATGCCGTTTGTGCTCGACCTGCAGCAGGTGTTCGTTCTTTCAAGCACGCTCGTCGCATTCATCGGCATCGCTGGACTTAGCCTGCTTGTCGGCCACACGGGCCAGGTTTCTCTGGGCCACAGCGGTATGTTGGCGGTTGGTGCGTACGCCTTCGCGATCGGCACTCAAGGTGGGATGCCGCTAGCGGCGGGCTTAATCTTCGCAATGATCACTGGAGGAGTTTTCGGGCTCCTCCTGGGCTTACCGACGACACGGCTGTCAGGCATCTACCTCACAGTTCTCACCCTCGTCTTTGGCTTTGCAGTTCCCGAACTGGCACTCCGGCTGGAGTTTACGGGGGGGCCCAACGGCATTCTGATTGCGACGCCCGAGGTCCTTCTCGCTGACGAGGTGATGTACTGGTTCGTGCTCGCAATCAGTGTTGCGGTGGGTGCCATTGTTTTCTTTCTTGCGCGCGGCCGGGCAGGAAGGAAATGGCATGCTGTTCGAGACAGTGAAGATGGCGCGCAGTCGATCGGTCTCCGTCCGGCTCGGATCAAACTGGGGGCTTTTGTCGGCGGTTCCGCGCTGACCGGCCTGAGCGGAGCTCTCAGCGTCCTCCTCGTGGGATACGTGGGTCCCGACAGCTTCGGCATCTTTGTGGCCGTGTATGCGTTGCTCGCCGTTGTTCTGGGCGGGTCAGTGTCTATTGCGGGCGCCTTCGTTGGTGCCCTGTTCATCACGGTCGTCCCCGACCTATCGGGCAAGGCGGGAGTTCCTCAAGACTTAGTCCTAGGTTGCGCACTGATCTTTATTCTAGTTGTTGCTCCGGCTGGAGTCGTCGGGGTTGGCAGGCGAATGCTTTCGTTCCTTCCGAGTTCCTGGTTCACGCGACCAGCGAACGATGAGCGAGGCGCGGATGACGCCGCCGAATCTCATCTCGTCTCCGCAGAGCTGCACGAGTCAGACGCGCCAATCCGCACGGAGTCCGGAGCGGACCCTCTCCTTCAGACCACGTCCCTTTCTGCCGGCTATGGGGATGCTCCCGTGATTCACCAGGTTTCCATGCAGGTTCGACCGGGGGAAATCGTCGCACTCCTGGGCGCCAATGGCGCCGGTAAGTCCACTCTTCTTCGGGCAATCTCGGGGGCTCTTGTTCCGCAGGGTGGGACCATCAAGTGGCAAGGGGAGTCGCTGGCTACGTCCCGAACTCCCGCCGTAACCGCACGACTGGGAATCGCTCACGTGCCGGAAGGTCGCGGTATATTTCCAGACCTGACGGTGCTCGAGAATTTGCAGATGGGAACATTCGGACGGGTGGATTTATCGCGCTTGGGTGAAAACAAACTCAAGGAAGTATTCACCCTGTTCCCGGTACTGGAGCCCAGGTTGAAGCAGGCCGCCGGAACTCTTTCAGGGGGAGAGCAGCAAATGCTTGCCATTGGGCGCGCGTTGATCAGTGAACCACGTCTACTGATCCTGGATGAACCGTCTCTTGGACTTTCTCCGCTGCTATCTCAACAAGTATTCGCAGCACTGAATGATATCGCTGCCTCGGGCGTTTCAATCCTTCTGGTCGAGCAGAACGCCCGCGCGGCGCTCCGGCTGGCTAGCTATGCGTACGTGATTCGTCGAGGTCGCATCGTTGTTGACGGTAAGGCGGCGGAGATAGCGGAGAGCGGCGCGCTAGAGCAGTTCTACCTTGGAGTTGGTAAGAATGACTGAGCCTGTCTTGAGTGTGGACCATGTGTCGGTGAGCTTTGGCGGAGTGGACGCACTTAAGAACGTCACGCTTAAGGTCGCACCGGGCGCCCGGGTGGGTTTAATCGGACCAAATGGTGCGGGAAAGACCACTCTCATAAAGTGCATTGCGGGCAACACCACACCGAGTCGAGGCGAGGTTTACCTCAATGGAGCTCCGCTGGGAAAGCAATCTGCTGCGGCGCGTGCCAACAGTGGAGTGGCCCGGACGTTCCAAAACCTGGAACTCTTCGACTCCATGTCTGTCTTCGACAACGTGCTTGTCACCTTGGACGGACTTGAGTTGAAGAATTCGAGTGCCGGTTCGCGCAGGCATCGCACCAGCGAGGTTCTCGAGCGATTCGGAATCTCTTCGTATGCCGACACAGTAGTGAGCGAACTGCCGTACGGGCTCCGAAAACTAACCGAACTGTGCCGAGCCTTTGTAAGCGGTCCGAAGCTCGTGCTGCTTGACGAACCGGTGGCCGGTCTTGCCGACGCTGAGTCCTTTATAGGCACCGTGATTGAGGCCCTTGACGACCTGGGGTGCGCCACGCTCCTTGTCGAGCACGACATGGGCACGATCGATCGCGTGTGCGATGAGGTCTATGTTCTTGACGCTGGAGAAATCATTGCACATGGCTCATTCGACGAGGTGTCATCAAACGAACGAGTCATCCGTGCATACCTCGGCGTGCCTGACTGAGGTCAATCGCGGGTTGCGGCTGCTCGTCGTCTGGGGGTCTTAGGCTGATGGTCGGAGAAGAATCTCTTGTGTGGCGCTGGAGACCAAGACACCGTCTTCTGTGAAGACCGATGAGATGCACAACGCCCGAGAATTAGTCAGGGAGAGGCATCGCGAACTCACGAGCAGCCACTGGTCGATCGGGATGTCTCGGTGGAACCACATTGCGTGGTCGAGAGAGGCTCCAGTCGTTGTGGCTCCTGCTGCTCCAAGAGGGACGCGCGCTGGGCGGGTGATCAGGAAATCTAGGCCGAAGGCAAGAATGGCAGACCTAGACGCGCGGGATAAAACAGAGGAGGGTAAGCCTCGCCATCGGATCCAGGTATCCACGTGAGGATCAGAAGCCCTCGCCGGTACCGTTTTCAGTTCGAATGGTTCTCGAACGGCTCGGCCGCGCGAGGAAGCGACGGCCTGATCGTGGCTGAGCAAGTGAGGCGCAGGGACTTCGGGCTTGAGAGCGTGATACGTCGGACTGGGTTCGAAATTCTGGAACGTCACAGTCGAGGTTGCGATTACCCGGCCGCTCTGTGTTGCCTCTACTGCGACGACGTCGATGTTGCGGCCGCGCTTAAGGATCCGCGGCGTGTAGGACACATTCTTACGGGAATCTCCCGGGAGTACGAATATCGCGTGGAGCGAATCCGGCAACCGATCAGGGTCGACGGATTTCACCGCTGCGAGTAATGAATGCGCGAGTGTATGGCCCCCGTAGATGCGATTTCCGTGAGCCGGCATCGCTGCGGCCTCGAAGCCGTCCCTCGTCGGGAGGACCGCCAGGAGGTCAGAAAGCTGGTTGAGAGGTTCGAGAAGGCTCATGCAGTGGGTTAAGCCACGGCAGTCTGGTTGCGGCAGGGGAGAAAGGCCTCAAGTTGTTCAATGAGGTAGGCGGGCCGTTCCTCTGCGACCCAATGGCCGCACTCATCCACCAACCCTCCTCGAACGTCAGTCGCGACCTGCTGCATGCTCTGCAGCGTCAATTCGCCGCACGAGGCCGCCCCGCCGAGGGCGAGGACGGGAATTTTGAGTTTGTTCACAGCGAGTTCTCTGACCTGCTCGCCGCTCTGGAAGAAGGCCTTGTAGTACTCAAGGCCGGCACGCAGCGCTCCTGGCAGTTTGATCGTTTCCACATAGAAGTCGATGTCTTCCGCCGTCACGGCAGTGGGGTTGTATGCGAAGTTGGTAAAGAACAGCGATAGAAACTCCCGCTCGTGTCCGCGGATCAGCATTTCGGGAATATGCGGCAATGAGTTGAATCCCATGTGCCAAAAGAAGCGGCCCTCGGGTTGCGGGACCATGAGTGGGTCCGTTAATCCCATGCCTGGCATGACCATGTCGAGGATCGTGAGATTGAGCACCAAGTCGCGGTGACGGGCGGCGCATGCGTAGGAGCCGACAGCGCCCCAGTCGTGACCCACTAGCGAAATTTCCGTGTGGCCCATCTGCTGTGCAATGGCGGCTAGATCGTCAGCGATCGTGTTGCAGTCGTAACCCGTGTCTGGCCGTGACGTGTAACCGAAGCCTCGAATGTCAGGGGCTACGACGGTGTAGTTCTGAGCGAGTGCGGGGATAACTCCCTGCCATGCATGGGATGTCTGGGGCCAGCCATGCACCAGGTACAGAGGGGGGCCTTCGCCCGCGGTGGCAACGTGGAATCGGACCCCGTTTGCTTCCACAGTGATGTGTTTGATGTTCGACATTTAGATCCTCTGAATATCTGTTAAACGACATCTTTGTCAGGCACAGTCTTAGGTTTAGTCGCGGCGGCGCTTAACGTTACGCCAGCAATCATAGCGTGTGGTCAATATGCTGCTGGAGGTTGACACGAACTGGGAGTTCAGACCTCAGCCGGTTGGTTTCTACCGAAGGAGTGTATGTACTTGTATAGTACAAGTATGTGGCAAGTACGAAAGAGAGGCGCCGTCCATGTTGATGGAGCAACGCACTTACGATATCTCTCCGGGGATTCCCATTAGTGAATTTCTGGACAACTACGAACGGCTCGGGTTGCCCGCGCAGAAACGGATTCTCAAGGGATTCGTCGGGTACTTCGTTACTGAGTTCGGCACGCAGAATCAGGTAAACCACTTCTGGGCCTTCAACGACCTCGAGGAAAGACGCGCCTTGCGAGCAGCGTTGGCAAGGGACTCGCAGTGGCAAGCGTGCATTGAAGTTGTGAGGCCCATGATAGTTCGTTGGGAAAACAAGATCATGTACCCGACGTCGTTCTCTCCCATCAACTCGATGCCGATCACGTTGGCCGAGGAACATACGGCTTTCTCTCCTCGCTGAACAACACTGGATAGCCCCGAAAGGTCAAAAATAGTGTCAATGAATGCAAAGTTGCGTGAGAAATTTCGCAGCAACGAGACTGCCTATGGTCTTTGGGTGACCTCTGAGTCGCCCGCTGTGACTGAGGTCGTCGGAATGCTGGGCTTGGACTGGGTCTGTATCGATCTGGAACATGGCTACCTCGACTACCGTGACATTGCCGGGCACCTGGCAGCAGCGCGCGGTACAGACCTGTCCGTGTTTGTCAGGCCGCCCAGTCAGGATCTTGAGCCGATCAAGCGAGCGCTCGATCTCGGCGCACACGGGATCATCCTGCCGCTCGTAGATACGGAGGCTGAGGTCCGCCACGCATACGAGCACTTCTACTACCCGCCGCGCGGCCGCCGAGGTCTTGGGGGCGAACGTAGCGGCAAATGGGGGCTCGGCCTCGCGGAGTACATAAGTACGGCGAACGATGACCTGATGTTCGTCCCAATGATTGAGACTCAGCGCGCCTATGACAACCTCGATTCGATTCTCGACGTGGAAGGCATCGAAGCCATCTTCCTCGGGCCGGGTGACATGTCGGCGAGTCGAGGTGCGGTCGGTGAATGGGAAGGACCCGGTGTTGCCGAGATAAATCTCGATATCCTCGCGCGTGCTAAGAGTCGCGGCATAACCTCCGGAATCGTGGCTCGCCACACGGAAGAGGCCATAACGCGCCGCGACCAAGGATTCGGAATGGTCTCGATCGGTTCCGACATTGGCTTGATGATTCGCCAGATCAAATCCATGGCGGAGGCATTGGGCAAGGAGACAGTCGGCCATCGCTGGTTCTGACGCGCGAGCCATCACCTCGAATCGAAGCATATGAGCAGGCCGACTGCCACGGTTCAGTTCTAGGTGTCTTGTCCTCAGAAGTACGCGGCTCCGGTGGCTGACCGTTGAGCGAGGTGTGTCCGCCGTGATGATTGTAGTCGTGCAGCCAGGTTGGGAAGGCGGAGAGGCGTTCAGCTTCTGACCGGTACGGTTTGCGTAGGCACATTCCTCGAGCAGGGTGCGGTTGTAGCTGACCTTGCCATTGGTCTGGGGCCTGTAGGGTCGGGTCCGGCGCTGCTTGATGTGCGGTCCCAGGGCTGCGGCGAAGGGCAGGGAACGGTAGCAGGCGCCGTTGTCGGTGAGCACGCGTTTGACGGTGATGCCGCAGGAGCGAAGAACGCGTTGGCCCGTTCCCAGAAGCCAGCGGCGGCGCCCTTCTTCTCGTCGGCCAGGATTTCGGTGCAGGCCAGCCGAGGACGGTCGTCCACCGCGTTGTGCAGGTATGCGTAGCCGAGACACTGGTTTGCCGCGATGCCGGTCTTGTTGCCGGATCATCGCGCTGCGGGTCAACCGGCGCTGGGGCCCGGCCAGGATCGGCTACCTGCTCGGCATCCACCCCTCCACCGTGCACCGGGTGCTCTCCCGCTACGGGCTGGCGGAGCTGGCCTGGTTGGACCGAGCCACCGGACGGGTAATCCGCCGCTGACCTGGCACCGCCATCAACACAGGCCGCTCGCCCCCCCCGTTACCTATGGGATGTGAGGGAGCCAGATGAGGACTTCCCGTTACCATGGCCTGGAGCCCTCGAAAAAGATAGTCCCCGCGTTGACTCATCAAAGACGCCCGCGTAGCTGCTATCGGAGAATCATTTGGGAATGCCCGCGGCGCGTCAGCCGGGTCGGTATCCGCTGGCCCGGCACGGTGAGTCATGGAGCTGTCGATGAGCGAACGCCGAGCCGTCACGAAAACCACTGCCCTTCGGTATGCCCGGGCTGACCGGGCGGTAAAGCAGACCATTCTTGACGAGTTGTGCGCGTTGACCGGGTGGCACCGGGATCATGCGCGCAAGGCCTTACGGCAGGCCCTGGTCCTGAGACCGGTCAAGTCCCGGCCAGCCCGGCCGCCGCTTTACGGCGAGCCGGTGACCGAGGCGCTGCGGTTTTGCTGGGCGGTTCAGGGCAAGCCGTGCGGACGGCTGCTCGCGGCGGCACTGCCGGATCTGGTTCCGCGGTTGCGCCGGTTCGAGGAATTGCAGATCGACGATGAGACGGAGGCTCTGTTACTGAAGATCGCCCCCGCAACGATCGACCGCCGGCTGAAGGCGGACCGGGCGAAACTCCAGCCGCGGGGACGTTCCCATACCAAGCCCGGGACGCTGCTGAAGGACTCGATCCCGATGCGGACCTGGGCCGACTGGAACGATGCGAAGCCGGGTTTCGTGGAGATCGATCTGGTGGGCCACGAAGGCGGCAACTCCCATGGCGAATTCTGTTTCACCTTGGACATTACTGACATCGCGACCGGCTGGACCGAGACCGTTTCGGTGAAGAACAAGGCCCAGAAGTGGGTCTTCGCCGCGCTCAAGGCCACCGCCGCGAAGTTCCCGTTCCCGATCCTGAGGATCGACTCGGACAACGGTACCGAGTTCATCAACTGGGAGCTTTTCCGCTGGTTCGAACAGTAGGAACTGACGTTCACCGGGTTCCGTTCCGGAAACAAGAACGACGGGGCGCACGTGGAACAGAAGAACTGGCACATCGTCCGCCAGACCGTCGGATACCACCGCTACGACACCCCGGCCGAATTGGCTCACCGCACTGCTTGGCCAGCTCGACGCCGCCTGCGCCGGTCTCGACGCCCTGACCCTGGCCGTCGAAGAACTCTTTGGCACGCACCCGGATGCAGGAATCGTCACCAGCTTCCCCGGCCTCAGACCGATCGCCGGGGCACCGATCCTGGCCGAGATCGGTGATGACCGCACCCGCTTTGCTACCGCGGGCTCGCTTAAGGCCTATGCCGGGGCAGCCCCGGTGTCCCGTGCCAGCGGCAAGTCCCGCACGGTCCTGGCCAGACGGGTGAAGAACAACAGGCTCGCCGCCGCCGGGTACGTCAGGGTTCCGGCGTCCGGGTCGAAAGCGAAGTCATCGATCGTGTAGCCGCCGTCCACGGCGGCCGGCAGCGGCTTGGGTTTGATCAGGGCACGGTGGCCTGCAGCGGCGAGGGCGCGGAGCATCTCCGCGGTCCCGTAGGCCGAGTCGGCGAGGGCCTCCACCGCCTGTCCTGCCGCGACGAACGGGTCCGCGGCCAGCAGAAGCGCTCCGGCTTCGGCATCGGAGGAACCGGGCCCGGCAGCCTTCGTCACGGCGGCAGCCGTCACGATCCCTGCCTGAGGCTCGGCGACGATATGGGCCTTGTAACCGTCGCGCTGGTCCGACCGGCTCTTATGAGCGTGCCTGGCCTGCGGGTCCACGGTCGAAATCATCCGGTCCTTGGCGACGTTCCGGGCGATCCGCCACCGCCCGTCCGTGCCGTCCGAGCCCTCGGCCGGTTCCACGTCCTGCCCGGCAACCAGCGCAAGCAAGGCATACGCATCGGCGGCTTTACCGTCCAGGCCTTCGGGCGCGATGGCTGCCAGCAGCGCCAGCGCGTCGTTAACCAGTACCGATACCAGAGTTTCCTTCGCCTCGGCGTCGTCCCAGACGATGTCCGGTTTCCCGGCACGCGTGTAGTCATACCCGCCCGCGTGAGCCTGAATCAGGTCCCATCCGTGGGGGACGTCGCGTCCGAAGCGGCGCACCGCGGCAATGAGCTGGGTGATCGTGTCCTGCCGGGCGACCGCGTCATCGAGCACCGTTGAATCCAGTGCCCTGCGGCGTTTGCCCTTCAGCACCCCGGTCTCGGCAACAACTTCAGCAATGGCCTCCATGATCCGGTGCGGGCGGCTGCTGGCGGCCAGGCGTTTACGCCAGTACATGAGCGTGGTCGGATGGAACGCCGTGTCCGTCAGGGCATACCCGCAGGCTGCTTTCCACCGCAGGTCATACGTCAATGCCTCGGCGGTGTCCCGGTCCGAGAGCCCTTCAAGTGCCTGCAGGACCAGCACCGAACCGATCACCGGTGCCGGCACCGAGGGCCGGCCCCGCTTCGAGGGGAACAAATCCTCCATCATCGAATCCGGAAACAACCGGTTCCGGTGTTCGGCCAGAAAAGCGAAAACACTGCCCGGGGCCAACAGTTCCCCGGCCAGCGCTTCCACGTTTAACAGCTTCCGCTGCCCCTGCTCACGTCCCTGCATAAAACCAGTCTTAACCACCCGGCACGCAAATCCAGCAGGCGCGCCTTAAACTCCCCAAGTTACAGAAGCACTTTGTTCAGCAGCTTCCTAGGACGAGACGCTTAGGTTGCGGTCATCTCGCGTGACGTGTAGCGGCCGAACGTACGACAAATCTGTGCGGTCGGTACGGGACGGATTGGCGAGCGAGAGTACTTGTCGGAAGACATCAGGCTGGTCCCACCACTCGTTGATTAGCACTCGATCAACAATCGCCCACCGGCCGTCCCGGCGCTCCAAACGGTCGACGTAACGACCTCCGCCTAAGGAGGTCTCGTACGTCTCTTTCGCAGTCGAAACTGTGATGATGTACGTCTCGACATGTGCCTCGTTACCCTCGACCTCGATGTTCATCGTCGTCAAGTGATGGGTGTGCGACGCAAACCTGGGACCGTGGAAGGCGTTGGACCATGTGATGAAGTCCTCCGCCGCACCAATGTAGAATGCATGGTCATCTCGAGCACCGGGATGGAATTGGGCCCGAGCAAGCTCGACGTCGTGCCGGTCAATCGCACGTGCAAGGCGATGGAGGCACTGCCGGATCTCATGCTCATCGAGAAGCAGTTGCAGTCTGTCCGACTCGACGTGCCGTGCGGTTTCGTTCATGTCCTCGCCCTCGGTAGAGCTTGCGGAAATTGCGCTTTCCATGTCCAAGCTTTCCTTTCTATTGCGGCTGCCCTTTGCAACCAGAGTGCGCCGGAACGGTGAAGATCCACCGGCATCAACTGTCAGATTTTCTAGCAAGCACGCCCCATTCCGGGTAGCGGACGAATTCCTGCACCGTCTCAATGTCCCGAGAAGTCTTCCTCGATGCCGCTGGTGCCCCGCAGCTCAACGAGCGTTCGCTAATATTGCCGGTAGCCCGCCTCGTCGCGAACTCTCATAGTGTGCGTCCAATTTGACCCTAGTGGTGACGCGCTTCACAAGTCAATGCCTGTTCTTGGAGGGTTTGCCTCGGCCAAAGCTCGACGAAAACATTGCCACCGCTGGAGAAATTGGTTGTTCACTTTGCTTGTCGTTGTGCTATTCTCGCTCTCGTGACTGTGACTCTCGGCACAGCAGGGGGGTCTGGTCACAGCAAACATCCAAAGAAGGACGCAACGTAAGCCGTTGCGGACACACCGGGCCACAAAATCTCGGTGGTGTGAGACACATCGGTGTTTACACGCGTCTGGCTCCCGGTTTACTCCCTAGCTTCTTCGCTGTACCCACCGCGTAGTCTCATTTCCTGTCAACACAGATAGTGAGAAATGATGACGCTCAAGGTTTCGATCGTTGTCGGAAATCCGAAACCCAAATCACGCACTCTCAAGGTTGCTGAGACCCTAGTTGAGAAGATTTTCGGAACCGCCGCACACGAGGTGAACGTAATCGACCTCGCGGATCACGCCCATGAGATATTCAAGTGGCCGAGCGAGCGGATGAATGTCCTGAACGCGCAGGTCGCAGCAAGTGATGTGGCCGTCTTTGCCTCGCCCACTTACAAGGCCACCTACACCGGTCTCCTTAAGGCCTTTCTCGACCGATACCCAGCGAACGGACTCTCGGGTGTGACAGCCCTTCCTGTTCTAACAGGAGCAGATCTGTCGCACTCCCTGGGCCCAACGGTCAATTTTGCGCCGCTTTTGGTGGAGCTAGGGGCGGCGGTTCCCGGTCGTGGTTTCTACTTCGTCACTGGCCAAATAGATCGCCTTGAAGAAGTCGTTCAAGTTGCCGCAGACGAGTACTCGGCGAATCTCTCAAGACTCGCCAGAATTGCCTCGGCCATGCGGGAGGGCACCCATCAACTCACCGACGTGTAGACCCACCACGAAAGGAAAAACACCATGAAATCTGCGCAAGACACCAAAGAATATGTTGTGGGCGACAGCATCGACCAGCGAGCCCTTCGTAACACGCTGGGGCACTACGCCTCGGGCATTACAATCATCGCGGGGCATGACGGACAGGAACCAATAGGCTTCACCTGCCAGTCTTTCTACAGCGTCTCGATGGAACCACCGCTCGTGTCGTTCAGCGTCATGTTGAACTCGACTACCTACCCACGAATCCGCGAAACCGGTAAATTCTCGGTGAATGTCCTGTCTCACATGCAGCAGGACATTTCAAACCAGTTCGCGCGCAAGGGTACGGACAAATGGGCGGGCATAACCTGGAGTCCGACCCGGAATCGCAATCCCATCATCGCAGACACGTTGATGTGGCTCGACTGTGACCTGCACGCGGAGTACGAGGCCGGCGATCACTACATCGTGGTAGGCAGAGTCAACGAGATGAGCACCCCCGAGTGGCACGATCGCGACCCGTTGCTCTTTTTCAAGGGGCAGTACCGTCACCTCCTAGGAACCGGGGTCCTCTAGATAGTGGGGGACCGGGGACGCCCGATCCTGCAATCGAGGGTCCCCCATTTCAGGAAGACCGAGCTTCGAGACCGGTACGGTTTGGCGTAGGCCCATTCCTCGAGCAGGGTGCCGTTGAAGCGTTCGACCTTGCCGTTGGTCTGGTGCCTGTAGGGTCGGGTCCGGCGCTGCTTGATGTCCGGTCACAGGGCTGCGGCGAAGGGCAGGGAACGGTAGCAGGCGCCGTTGCCGGTGAGCACGCGTTTGACGGTGATGCCGCAGGAGGCGAAGAACGCGTTGGCCCGTTCCAGGAGGTGGCAGGACGGCAAAGGGCTGGAGGGGTCACCCGAACGCTGCGGACGACTGGGCTTGTCGGCAGTCGTTGATCTCGTATGAGCACTGCCGATGCCCTCATACCCACGATCGAATACTTAAGGACGATGGACCTCTCATAGCCTGCAGATCTAAAGCCGCTTAGCAGTAACACCCAATTTCCGCCAGGTGCAGACAGAACACCATGTATCTTTGGACCGTCCGTCGTACCGGTCTTAGCGGCGGCCGAGACCCCGATCCCGTGGATGGCGTTCACGCCCTATAGGTCATCAGGTCTCTCTGTCTACGGCCCCGGACTGCCCGGGTGCCGCCAAATTATCGAGTCCACGCGCCAATATCGGGAGCGCGCCCGAGACGCGAGCCACTTGCGACGCGGTCATCTGCTCAGTTAGGTCCACCATAAGGCGAGTCCTGGCTTGATGCACTGCGCGGTGGACTACTTCTCCCTCCTCTGTCATGGACACAAGAAATGCGCGCGAGTCCGATTCATCGGATACTCTGCTGACGTAGCCAGCTGCGACCGCTGCCGCAACCTGCCGGCTGAGGGTGGATCTGTCGAGTCCGAGAAGGTCGGCCAGATCGGAAATCCGGAGCGCTCCTGATGCCGACAGGCGAGAGAGTATCGAGATCGTGGATCGATCTATCGAAAGACCCGAGGTCTCCACCAATCGGGCGTGGAACTTATAAAGGGACCAACGAATGATCGACCCGAGCGCCTCATCAATCACGCGCTGATTCTGGTTCAACTCGGCGACATCGCCCACCGATGATTCCGCTCCCATAGCCACCCTTCCTCGCTTTCTGACTACTTCTGGCAGGACAACGTGAAGCTGCGGCACGCGGTGCCTTGGCCCATGGGGCAAGGACGCTCCGCGGCCAAGTGGCTCGGCCGCTCCCTGCAAGTCTGCACCATGCCTCCTTGGGCTCGGACCGCCATATCGTTGTATCATGACACACATATATGATATAAACTCAGATGCGCGCGGCTGGTATCGCGGTTGCCTAGCGTCCGGGTGACTGGTGCCCTCGATCCAGCCCATGGCGCGGTCGGCAGCAGGACGCCCGGCACCGGGCCGCGCGCAGTGCGGTGTTTGATCGCCGTATAGCTCACCGGCCGCTGCTTGTCCTGCGTGCAGACGGCGTGTCAGATTTGCTGCAACAGGCTGCGGTTGTTGCCCTTGCCTAGGTGTACTCCCGAATTTCATTCACGAGCGGTACCCTGGGCCTCAATCTTCATCCGGTCCAGCAGCCGGGTCGGCGCCTCGACCGTGTATGGGCCGACTTTCGCCGCCAGCATCAGGAAGTAGGCCGGTGTCCACAAGAATGCCGTGTCCTCGTATCCGTCCGGCGCGGGGCCGCCGGGTCGGTGACAAAGCCGCGGCGCCGCGTGCCGCGCTGAGCACGAAATAGTTGACCGTATCGACCGGACTTGCCAGCCCGGGAGTGCTTTCCTCCAGTCCACCTCCTGCCACCGCAGCTTCGGCAAGCCGATCAATTCGGAGAGTTCGGCCTCCTCAACCTGGCCCGGCGGGACCAGGCCTAGCCTCGGAACGGCGTCCGATTGTTGATCATCTCCACCTGAACCGCGACGGCTTCGTTCAACTCGTCCAGCGTCGCGAAGCGCCGGTCGGTAAGAAAGTGGATGATCCAGTTCGTCACGACCTTCATACCGGCTTCGACGTGACCCATGTCTTGCGGGCTGGCGGACCGGATGGGGCGTAGCGCGCGGGTAATGCTCTAGGAAAGCGGCATACGACTGGTTGACGTCCCGGGACCTCTCGTACCGGCCGATCTGGTTCGACGCGGTCGAAGTAGCCCGGCCCCGGTCGCAGCCATAAGCACTGGATTATTCTTCGACGGGACTGTGGACGTGGTGTGTTCCGTCCGCCCAGCCGGCGGATGCCGCTTAGCCCACCATGGCTCGAAATGCTGGCGTTAGACTCTGCTTGCGAAAGTTGTCGTAGGGTCTACGTCCGCACAAATAATACGTGTACCATACAATAAAGACCGACCAATGGAGCAAACCCATGAGAGAAGCTGTGACCGTCTCGACCGCTCGTACGGCGGCCGGCCGCCCTTACCGTGGCGCGTTCAACAATACGGAGGGGCAGTCGTTTGCCGGCCACGCGATCTCGCACGCACTGCGCCGCGCCGGTATCGGTGGCACTGAGGTCGAGGACGTCGTCTTGGGTGTTGCCCTGCAGCGGTCGGCCACGCTCTGATCGAGCGCAGGCGTCGTAGCGCGAAGCTGGTGGTCGTCACCATGTGTGTCGGCGGCGGCATGGGCGCCGCCGGCCTTTCCGAGGTCGCATAGTCGAACTCATTAATGTGGGATCCCGTTCGGGTCGCCTGTCAGGGCTCTCAATCGCGATCCGGAATTTCGATGTATCGAAGGAGTGACCAGTGAGAATCATCGTTCTGATCAAGCAGGTGCCCGATACCTACGGGGAGCGGATGCTGCTGCCCGACGGTCGCGTCGATCGTGAGGGGAGCGACGCGATCATCGACGAGATCAGCGAGCGTGCGATCGAGGTTGCCCTGCAGCGCAAGGACGCCGACAAGACGACCGAGGTCGTGGTGCTGTCCATGGGTCCTGCATCGGTGGGGGCGTCGTTGCGGAAGGCGCTATCGATGGGGGCGGATTCGGGCGTGCATGTTCTCGATGACGGGTTGGCGGGTGCAGATGCGGTGCGTTCCGCCCTGGTGATCGCGCGGGCGGTGGAGCGGGTCGGGGGTGTGGATCTGGTCGTGGCCGGGGACGCTTCGACCGATGGCCGTGGTGGTGTTATTCCGGCGATGGTGGCGGAGCACTTGGGCCTGCCGCACCTGGCTTCGGTTCATGATCTGCAGGTCGGCCCCGACGTGAGGGGGGGGCAGGTGACCGAGTCGGGTACGCGTGAAGTGCGCGCGGAGCTGCCGGCGATCGTGTCGATCACCGAGAGCGCTGATGAGGCGCGCTTTCCCGGGTTCAAGGGAATCATGTCGGCCAAGCGCAAGCCCATCGATGTGGTCTCGCTGTCTGAACTCGGGATCGACCCATCCTTCCCCGGGCTGGCGCGATCGGTCGTGCTCTCCACGGCGGAGCGCCCAGTTCGCGGGGCGGGAGTGAAGGTCCATGACGAGGGCGATGCGGCCGACAAGCTCATCGAATTCCTTGCCGCAGAGCGCCTGCTCTGAGCCGCTGAGAGATTGGAGAACACAACGATGTCGAACATCCTCGCTTTTATCGAGGTCTCGCCTACCGGTGAGATCCGTCCGTCGTCTGAGACGCTGATCGGTGCTGCAGCTTCCCTGGGCACCCCGGTTGCGGTCGTCGCGGTCGCGCCCGGGCAGGGTGCTGCAGTGTCCTCGCGTCTGGGCGAGTTGGGCGCCGCGCGCGTGCATATCGCCGAATCGGATGCCGCGGCCACGAGGGTCGCGGCGGCGCAGGTTGCCGCGCTGCAGACTGCGGTCGCGGAGTACTCGCCGACCGCGGTGCTGGCCTCGAACACACCGGACGGGGCAGAGGTCGCCGGCCGCTTGGCGGTGCGCACCGGCGGGGCGCTGCTGATCGACGCCGTCAGAGTGCGCGCGGACGGCGATCGCGTCGTCGCCTCCCATTCCGTGTTCGGTGGTGCCTACAACACCGAATCTACGGTCGAGGGGGGTCTGGCGATCGCAACGATCAGGCTCGGCGCGATCGAGGATGCCGCGCCTGCAGCATCCGCCGAGGCCACTACCGTCCCCGTCGAAGTCGATACGTCGAAGTTCGCCGTGATCACTGCCGTTAACGACGAGACTATCGTCTCGACCCGTCCCGAACTGCGGGGGGCGGCCACTGTCGTCTCGGGTGGCCGCGGGGTCGGTTCGAAGGAGAACTTCTCAATCGTCGAAGACCTCGCCGACTCGCTTGGCGCTGCAGTCGGTGCCTCGCGTGCCGCGGTGGATGCCGGCTATGTGCCGCATTCCTACCAGGTGGGGCAGACCGGCATCACGGTCTCGCCGCAGCTCTACGTCGCGCTGGGCATCTCGGGTGCAATCCAGCATCGTGCAGGGATGCAAACCGCCAAGACGATCGTCGCTATCAACAAGGACGAGGACTCGCCCATCTTCGAAATCGCCGACTTCGGCATCGTGGGGGATCTCTTCGAAGTCGTCCCGAAGATTGTCGAGGGAATCAAGGATAGGCAGAAGTGACTAGTACCGACACGAAGAAGAAGGGTGTGCACCAGCGCAGCCGTTGGTTTGCGCTCGTGTGGGTGATCCCGGTCGCCGTGGTTGTGCTCGCTGCGGTCGTTTTGGGGGCGCAGTGGCTCCGCAATCTTCCGGACGTGCAGTCGTTTGTGGCCGATCATCCCGGCCACACCGACCTGCCTGACGGCGCGCCGGAGGGATTCCCGGCCTGGCTGCGGTGGAGCCATTTCTTCAACATGCTACTGATGCTGATGATCATCCGATCCGGTTGGCATATGCGCACCACGCGGCGCCCGCCCGCCTACTGGACCCGCAACAACAAGGGGCTTATCCGCAGCAAGGGAAAGCCCACCAAGGTGAGCCTGGACCTGTGGCTGCATCAGAGCCTTGATGCGCTGTGGATCGTTCTCGGGCTCGTGTTCTACGTCCTGCTGTTCTCAACAGGGCAGTGGAAGCGGTTGGTGCCGGCGTCTTGGGAGCACATCCCCAACGCTTTGTCGGCGGCGCTGCAATATGCGTCGCTCGACTGGCCGTACGAGAACGCCTGGGTGTCATACAACAGCCTGCAGATGATCGCCTACTTCGTGACCGTCTTCATCGCGGCGCCGCTGGCTATCATCACAGGCATCCGCATGTCGGAGGCGTGGTCCAAGGACGCGAAGATCAACAAGGTCTACCCCGTCGAGGCCGCGCGGGCGATCCACTTCCCGGTGATGCTCTACTTCGTGCTGTTCATCATCGGCCACGTGACCCTCGTGTTCACGACAGGTGCGCTGCGAAATCTTAACCACATGTTCGCCGGGCGCAACGACGACAGTTGGGTCGGTTTCTGGTTCTTCGCCGGGGCCGTCGCGCTCATGGTGGTGCTGTGGGTGGCGGCCCGGCCGTTGATCCTGCGACCCATCGCATCCCTGATGGGAACGGTCACTAAGAACTGACCAAAGGCGATAGCGCGTCACACAGAACCGGCCCGGGTCTAGGAGGACAGGAAGATGAGCACGATCGAGCTATCCTCTGGCATCAGGGGTCTCTCTGGCGCTGCATGTGGCATCCCCCCGGATCACATTGTCATCGCTGTCGTCATTGAATGGCGGGGCCGGATTGCCCTGTTCAGAAGGAGCGGCCGCGTCGGCAATGACAGCGGCCGTTGGCATTGCATTACCGGATTTGTGGAAGCTGGGGCAACGCCCGAACAGCAGGCTCTTGAAGAGCTGTTTGAGAAAACGGGGCTACAGGCCAAAGACCTCTTGGATCTCCGACAGGGGCCAGACCTTGTGGTCGCCGGCGGCCCCGGAAAGCCTTGGCTTGTTCACACTTTCACCGCCCTGACATCCCGCCGGCGGTTGAGAACCAACTGGGAACACGACTCTTACCGGTGGACTGCCCCGCACAAGGCAAAGCGCTTTACTAATCGGGTCACCTGGCTGGACGAAGTGCTCGACGCAACCGGCCATTACCCCGCTACCGTCCCGGCACAACAGCCACGGACCAATATAAAACAGCTAGATCAGCGAGTGAGTCAATGAAAGCCATTACCAAAGTGAGCGCCTCTTCCGGCGCCAGTCGCTTACTGCCGGCCGCCGTCGTTGGGGCTCAAGTCGGCGGCGCCGTCCGGCTTGTAGGCGTAGTTGAGCATGGTGATGCCCGCGGCCGGGAGCTTGGTTATCCCACGGCCAACATCTCCGTGCCGAACGAGGAAATCCGGGACGGTGTCTGGGCGGGCACTGTCTGCCTTGGGCCGGAAGGGCTGGGCGAGACCTATGCTGCCGCTGTCTCGGTGGGGCGGCGCCCGACATATTACCGCAGAGGGAGCCGGCTGCTGGAAGCCCACCTTCTGGGCTACAGCGGTGACTTGTACGGTCGCAAGGTTCTGGTGACGCTGCACTCATGCATACGACCCCAGCGAAGATTCCACGGAACCGATGAACTCGTAGCACAGATTGAGGAGGACGTGGCGTTCGTGCGATCCTGGGCCGCACCGCTCCTACCAGCTGTTCTCACAAAACCATTCGACACCACAAACACCCCGCGGTGAATGCGGCCGGGCGGAACCCGTTACGGCACGTTCGAGTGAACTGCACTTCTCTGAACGCTCGTACCAAAACGCCTATAGCAGATCTTGAGCCGGCAGTTCAAGGAGCGGAGGTGGCCCGCGGCCGACGCAAACGCCGGCCCTTACGGAGCGATTGGCCTACGAGACGACGGGCTGACACGACCGCGGGCTTACGGCGTGCGCGTGGGGCATTGCGCGAGTCTGCACTAGGGGTGCGGGAGGGCTTGGGGATGTGCTGCGGCCAGCCCGGTGCTACGCCTTATGATCAGGTCGCATGGAAAGTTGATCGGCCGGGGGGGCAAGTCTGGCTGGTTGATGCGTTCTAAAAGAAGTTGTACGCCTTTCCGTGCCATTTCGCGGCTGGGTTGGCGGACAGTCGTGAGGCTAAAGGATTCCCAGCCGGCCATGTCGACGTCGTCATACCCTATGACCCAACAGTCCTGGGGGGCTGCCAGCTTGTGTCCGTACAGTGCATCGAGCGCACCGAATGCCATGTAGTCGTTTGCGCAGAAGACCGCCTGGGGGCGGTCTGCCCGGGACAGGAGCTTGCCCATGACCTGGGCGCTCAGATCGTGGGAGAAGCCACCATGGAAACGGAAGCGCTCAGGGACAGCGTGGCCCAACTGTTCCATCCTTTCCAAGAAGCCGCGCGCACGATCGCGAGACGTGCTGGCCTTATCCGTACCTCCAATGAAGGCGACCCGGGTTTTTCCATGTTCGATTAGGTAGTCGGCGACGGCGGCCCCACCCTGAAGATTGCTACTTGTGACTCTGTCACAATGAAGCCCGTCGACCACGCGGTTAATCAGAACGATGGGACTGTTCTTTTCTATGGCTGCCTGCAGTTCCGGAGATTCCTCTGTAACGGTCGTGAAGATGACTCCGTCGACCGCACGTTCACGGATAGCCTTGAGCGCATCTTGGTGGCCGCCTCCTCCTGAGTTCCAGATCACAAGCCGGAACCCTGCGGAGTCGAGTTCGCGGCTTAGTTCGTCGAGAACTTCGACATAGAACGGGTTTGCGAGATCGGCAACTACCACCCCGACAGCATGCGTCCGACGCGTCTTCATAGCTTGAGCACCGGCATGCGGTACGTATCCCAATGTTTCCATGGCCGCGTGAACCCGCGCCCTTGTTGCGGGAGTCAACTTGGTCGAAGAGGACACAACACGTGAGACCGTGGCCTGCGAGACTCCGGCGAGCTTTGCCACATCACGGCTTGTGACCATCTCTCAGCGCTCTCCTTTTGGTTTTCCAACGAATTCAGGACATGGATTCGGGTTCGTCATCCCCACAGTAGCTAATGGCGAAGCGGTCCGTACGCACTCGTTATGCAGGTTGATCCATCTGGCTGGGTAGCGGTGTGGTTGCCGCACTCGGCCTCCCGCAAAGACGTGCTGTGGACCTTTGATGCACCGTAAGGCCCTCGGAGCCATCTTGCCGATACTTATGCGCACGTTGTGCATACGTATACGTTTTGTCCAACGTGCCTTGCCGGTCCTATGTGCATACGTATACACTAACGCACTGGAAACATGTTTGGGCAGGGGCGTCCCGGAAACCGCCCTCCAAGGAAGATGGAAAGGTAATCGGATGACAGCTATGTCAGCAGTAAAGTCGACCGTGGAGCACACAATGTTAAAGGCGCCGGCGCGGAACAGCGCCTCCCGGGGGAGCACAGCGGAAGTTCGGGCCACCGTGGAATCGGTCATCGCCGACGTTCGACTCCGCGGAGACGAAGCCGTCCGTGAATACTCGCAGAAATTCGATAATCACGCTCCTGAATCGTTCCTGCTCTCCCAACAACAGTTGGAGGAGATCGTCGCTCGTGTCCCCAAACAGACGATTGAGGACATCAAGTTCGTTCAGGAGCAAGTCCGCCACATGGCGCAGAAACAGCTTGAATCACTATCGGACTTCGAAATTGAAACAATGCCAGGGGTTTACCTCGGACAGAAAAACGAACCCATCCAGGCAGCTGGCGCCTATATCCCCGGGGGAAAGTACCCGCTCCTAGCTAGCGCGCACATGACTATCATCACGGCCAAAGTAGCCGGTGTTGA
This sequence comes from Arthrobacter sp. B0316-1-20, assembly GCF_059091865.1. Taxonomy (NCBI): domain Bacteria; kingdom Bacillati; phylum Actinomycetota; class Actinomycetes; order Micrococcales; family Micrococcaceae; genus Arthrobacter; species Arthrobacter sp. B0316-1-20. The sequence continues at coordinate 232,827 of NZ_JBNHHC010000011.1, forward strand.
ACGCGTCGCAGCCTGCACCCCATTGATCCAAGGTGAAGTTCCGGACGCGACTGTCGCCGCGATGCATCTGGCAGGCGCCGACGAGATCTACCTCCTCGGCGGTATCCAGGCTGTCGCCGCAATGGCCATCGGTACGGAATCCATAAAGCCAGTCAACATGCTTGCCGGCCCCGGTAATGCCTTCGTTGCTGAGGCCAAACGGCAGCTCTTCGGGGAGGTCGGCATTGATCTTTTCGCCGGTCCGACTGAAGTGCTCATCGTGGCAGACGAACATGCAGACCCATTCATCGTGGCGGTGGATATACTCTCGCAGGCCGAGCACGGACCCGATTCCCCGGCGGTCCTGATCACTACCAGCGAGGATCTCGGCCGAAAGGTGATCGATCACATCCAAACAATCCTTGTGGACATGCCGACGCGGGACTATGCGAGCGCGGCCTGGCGTGATTGGGGCGCCGTCCATATCGTCGACACTGTCGAGGATGCCTACGTCCTCGCTGATGAGTACGCCTACGAGCATGTGCAGATCCTCACACAAAACCCGCGCGAAGCCTTGGAGAAGATGCACAATTATGGCGCGTTGTTCCTGGGTGAAGGTACATGCGTGTCGTACGGGGACAAGGTCATCGGCACCAACCACGTCCTACCCACTCGCGGTGCTGCACGTTACACCGGCGGACTATGGGTCGGAAAGTACTTGCGAACTGTTACCTACCAGGAGGTCACTAACACCGAATCGAGTATTTTCTTGGGTGAGCTATGTGGCCGAGCATCTAGGGTGGAACGGTTCGAAGGCCACGCCCGTTCGGGCGACGTTCGAGCAGCCAAGTACAGCGGCACTTCCCTGCCATGGTCCAGCCACACCTTCAAATAACTAGGAGCAACGGGTGCCGAATTTCCGACTTGACGGAAAAAAAGCCCTGGTCACCGGAGCAGCAGGCGGTCTCGGCAAGGCAATCGCTGATGGCCTTGCCGAGTCCGGGGCGACTGTCTACGGAACCAGCAGAAACGAGGCAAGTTCCCAGCAAATCAGCGAACGCTACGGGACTCCCAGCCTGCCAGTAGACCTCGCGGATGCCGACAGTATCCACAAGTTCGTGGACACCATAATGGATCGGAGCGGAGGGATAGATCTCCTCGTCAACAATGCCGGAGTAAACGTGCCCAAGCCAGCGCTGACCCTCACAGAAAAAGACTGGGACCAGGTGCTCGATACCAATCTGAAAGGTACCTTCATCCTGACAACAGCCATGGCGCAGCACTGGGTGGACGGGGAAGACCTCGGCGCCGTTGTCAACGTTGCATCTCAAGCCGGCATCGTGGCAATCGAGGAACGGGCCGCCTATGGCACCAGCAAAGCGGCCCTCATCCACCTCACCAAGATTCTTGCACTCGAATGGGCGCCTGCTGGGATCCGTGTCAACGCCATCGCGCCAACATTCGTGCGCACGGAATTGACTGCCTCCACGCTCAACAGGCCGGACTGGGCGGCCGAGCTGCTGTCAAGAATCCCTTTGGGCCGCTTCGGTGAACCTAAAGATGTCGCGGGAGCCGTCGCTTTCCTGCTTAGTGACGCCGCTTCTTTGATTACGGGCCACACGCTAACCATCGACGGCGGGTACACGATCCGCTAGCTTTGGGTTCCGAGTCGAGTAACCATTGTGGTTCGACAGCGGTGCTGGCCGCGCTGGGTAAGCGCGCAGTGTTTCCCGCTGGCGCCTACGGTAACTGCGCGTTCACTCATGCCCCCTGGGGCGGCGCTAGGTGACCTCAACCGGCAAGTTCTGCGACTTAAGAAGATGCTGGAGGGTTTCGAGGTGGACGGGATCGAAGACCCCCAACCCTGTGCCATCGTCGACGAAACCCGAGCTGACTTGGCAGACTCCCGGCCCATTGACGGATGCCGTGCAGATGACAACGGCTCCCGAAAAACTTGGGCTGTGTAGCACATAAACTCCCATGAAAGTTGTTGAGCGCTACAACATAAACCCGATGCATGTATACTACAATCAAGTTGACGCATGGATTGCGACTTAGTAGGAGAGAGCCGTGGACATCCAAACTGCAAAGTCCGAGAAGAACCTGACCCGGAGTGACTTCCGTATGATCTGTGAAGTCAGCCCGCGGTGGGCAGACAATGACGTGTTTGGGCACCTGAATAATGCGGTGTACTACCAGCTCTTCGACTCGGCGATCATGGGGTGGATCATAGAGGCCGCCGGGTTTGATCCGATGTCCTCTACCAGCATTCCCGTCGTGGCTGAGTCGAGCTGCAGGTTCTTCCGGGAAGTAAGTTTCCCGAGCAGACTCGACATCGGGCTGCGTTTGGAGCATCAAGGCACCAGCTCCGTGGTATACCAGCTGGGTCTCTTTAATAAAGGCGGCGGCCAGCAGTCGGAATCGGAGGTTGCAGCGGTGGGGCGCTGGGTACACATCTACGTTGACCGCCAATCCAGGCGCCCGTCTTCGGTCCCAGAGGCTGTACGGGCGCTGCTCAAGGCTTTTTAGCATCAACCCGGCGAGATAGTTCAAAGTGCCCGGTCCTGCACTGACCACAAGACATAGGAGTCGCCATGAGCACTCATGCAACCACTAAAGCACCGCAGATCCACAAAGGGCTGGCCGGCGTCGTCGTCGACACCACGAAGATCTCCAAGGTCAACGCCGAGACCAACTCGCTGCTGTACCGGGGTTACCCCGTCCATGACCTCGCTGCACTCTGCAGCTTCGAAGAGGTGGCGTACCTGCTGTGGAACTCAGAACTTCCCGACCTCGTCCAGCTCCACGACTTCACCGCGGCCGAACGCGGCGGACGGGCGCTGGATCCCGTGCTGAAGTCGGTCATCGATGCGCTGCCGGTTGAAGCCCACCCGATGGATGTCTGCCGGACGGCGGCCAGTGTGATCGGAGCCCGGCACCCGCTGGCCGGAGATTCCTCGACGGAGGCGAACATGGCCAAGGCTTTGGAGTTGTTTGCGGCGTTCCCGGCGGTCGTGGCCTACGACCAGCGCCGGCGCCGCGGCCAGGACCTGGTGGAACCCCGCGAAGACCTGGGCTACGCCGCAAACTTCCTCTGGATGTCCTTCGGTGAAGAGGCCGCCCCGGAAGTCGTGGACGCGTTCAACATCTCGATGATCCTGTACGCGGAGCACTCGTTCAACGCCTCCACCTTCACCGCCCGGGTCATCACCTCTACACTTTCCGACCTGCACTCGGCCGTCACCGGTGCCATCGGCGCGCTGAAGGGCCCGCTGCACGGCGGAGCTAACGAGGCGGTCATGCACACCTTCGAACAGATCGGCATCCGGGCCGACGAATCCCGCGAGGAAGCCGCCGCACGCGCCCGGACCTGGATGGAGCAGGCACTGGCCGAAAAGCAGAAGGTGATGGGCTTCGGCCACCGGGTCTACAAGAACGGCGACTCCCGGGTACCGACCATGAAGGCGGCCCTGGACAAGATGATCGAACACTACGGGCGGCCGGAAATGCTCGGCCTCTACGACGGGCTGGAGCAGGCCATGGCCGACGCCAAGGACATCAAACCGAACCTGGATTACCCCGCCGGGCCCACCTACCACCTGATGGGGTTCGACACGGAAATGTTCACCCCGCTGTTCGTGGCCAGCCGGATCATCGGCTGGACGGCGCACATCATGGAGCAGCTGGAGTCGAACTCGCTGATCCGCCCGCTCAGTAACTACGACGGAACGGCAGAACGCTCTCTCTGAAAGAGTGCAGCTGCGTCGCGAAGCCGGTGGCAGCTGCCCTAGAACTGCATGGGGCACCGGACGAACATCCGGATCGTCAATCCTACCGCCACGATTCAGGTGCCCCACCGCCACCATGCTCGCGGCGAAACGAACAGTGATGGTTAGCGCAGCTGCAACTGTAACAAGGACAGCTAATACGAAATCATTTAGGAAACAGCCCTTATGGAGAAGACCTCGCAACCGACTGCAATAAAGCCAATAAAAGTTGATGACTGGGTCGCGCTCAAAGGCATCTCGATCGATGTTCGTTTAAAAGGCAGAATCGTTTGTTCAGGCATCGTGGACGCGGTGACAGAGGACGGGGCCATTCTTTGGGTGCACGCGGCAGGGTCCCAAAGAAAACTTTTCGAAAAGAGGAGCTCATATGAAGCGTGGACTGATGAGCAATCTGACCCCTTCATATACAGGATCTCAGGAAAATCAAAAATATATAACTAGGTAAGCAGCTTGGCCGGCGATGATTGCCGGAATGAGAAGGAGCAAACATGAGTACAGTTGCAGTCGTGCGCCAGGGTGTTCTGGCCGATGCCCTGGTCCCCAGCACCGCCCTGGCCAACACCGCGCTGGTTGTCGGCGGTGCCGGTTTGACCGCCGTGATGGCGCAGCTGGCCGTACCGCTGTGGCCGGTCCCGATCACGGGCCAGACCCTGGCCGTCCTGCTGGTGGGCAGCACGCTGGGCCCGCTCCGCGGCATGCTGTCGATGGTACTGTACTGGGTGGCCGGCGCGGCCGGCATGCCGGTGTTCTCCGAGGCGTCGTCCGGCCTGGCTGCTGCCGTTGGCCCGACCGGCGGCTACCTGGCGGGCTTCATCGCCGCCGCGGGGCTGACCGGATGGCTGGCCAAGCGCAACTGGGACAAAAAGTTCCTGGGCGCCACCGTGTCATTCCTGGCGGGCACCGTCATCACCTTCGTCTTCGGCATGGCCTGGCTGGCCATCTCCCTGGGCGCCGACCTGCAGCAGACGCTCGAGTGGGGCCTGTACCCGTTTATCATCGGCGGCATCGTGAAGTCGCTGATCGCGGCGGCCGTCATGCCGGCAGCGTGGAAGCTGACGGCTCGACTGCCCGAGAATTCTTAATCGGTTAGCGAGGCGCACGGCCCGGTTCAGTAGCCCGCCACCGGCCAACAGTGCCGGCCCTGTACCCAGGCGCGGCCACGGAAAATCCGCGGCCCGCCCAAGGTGCGGCGCAGCGCAGGTTCGGCCCGCAGCCCCAGCATCCAAATTTTTTGCTGGAAATTGTCCGGCCCCGGACCCATCCTTGAAGAACCCCAAAACGAGGGGCCTTCAATCGCAGGAGGAAGGGCCATGAGCAATCAACCGGTAGATTCGGGGATTAAGGCAAAGCACCGGGCCATGTGGGCCCTCGGCGACTATTCCGCCGTCGCCACGGAGGTGATCCCGGCGCTGGGCACCGCTCTCGTCGAGGCAAGCGGCATTCGCAAGGGCGACCGTGTTTTGGACATTGCCGCCGGTTCCGGCAACGCGGCCATCCCCGCGGCGCAGGCCGGGGCACAGGTCACCGCGGCGGACCTCACTCCCGAGCTGTTTGAGAAAGGGCGCCGGCTGGCCGAGGAGGCAGGGGTTTCGGTGGACTGGCTGGAGGCCGACGCCGAGAACCTGCCGTTCGGGGACGGTACCTTCGATGCCGCGATCTCCTGCGTGGGGATCATGTTCGCCCCCAACCACCAGGCGAGTGCCGACGAACTCGTCCGCGTGCTGCGGCCCGGCGGCACGATCGCCCTCGCCAACTGGACTCCGGAAGGCTTCATCGGCCAGATGTTCGCGACCATGAGGCCTTACGCACCCCCGCCTCCTCCGGGGGCGCAACCCCCGCCGCTGTGGGGCAACCAGCAGCACGTGCTGGACCTGCTCGGGGACCGGGCCACCGACGCCGTGGCCCGGCGCGAAAAGCTGACGGTCGACCGGTTCGCCACCGCCGCGGAGTTCCGCGACTTCTTCAAGGCCACATATGGCCCCACCATCAACACGTACCGCTACATCGCGGACCAACCCGACCGGGCCCAGGCTCTCGATCAGGAACTTGTCGAACTGGCCCACCGGCACGATCTCGGCGGCGGAACGATGGAATGGGAGTACCTGTTGTTCACGGCCCGCAAGAGGTGACTTCGCTGGACGTGGCGTCTGGTCAGGGGGATGATGGTTCGGCTCGAAGGGCTATGACCGCTCCTGACGAGGCGCAGAGGGGCTGAAGTCGCGGTTTCGAAGCAGCGAGCTGACCGGGGGAACCGGGTGGCCGCGGAGGTGGATTCCCACCGCGATCGCCACGGCTATCGCCCCGAGAACTCCGCAAATGATGTCCGTCATCGTGTCCTGAAGGTTGGCGTTTTGTGCGTGACTGCCCAGGAGATGGTCGCTGGTGAATTCGGCGATTTCCCAGGCGGCAGCGACGAAACCGCCAGAGGTCACCACCCCGGCCACCAGCAGAGAGGGCGGAAGGTCGAGGTGTTTCCTCCGGCCGACCGTACCGAGGGCGAACGTGATGGCGCACCCCCCGAGCAACCCCGCGAACACGTGGATGACCTTGTCCCAATCGGGCCTTAAAGCATAGAGCCCCAAACGGGTTCCGGCGAACGGTCCCGCAAGCAGGAACACCAGATAGCAGGCGTGCAACCACGCGGGGAACCGGGCCTCGATGGCCCGCTCCACCGAGGAGGGAACCAGTGCGGCCACGGCCAGCAGGGCCGGAACCACGGCCTCGCTCCAAGCATTAGTTACGGCGGCCACTCCCAGGAAACCAAGAAAAAGCAGCTCGACCGGGATCAACATCGCCGTTCCTGGGACGGCCAGGAACGACCGGACGCCCGAGCGGAACGGCAGGGCCGCGGTGCCGGCATCTCCTTCGGCGGGCTGGCCGACCATCGGCGCACCGCTCTCCGGGCGCCCTGGGGTCCTTTTCGGCACGTCGGGTGCGCCGGAGGGGCCGGGGGCGGGAGGCAGATTCATGGTGTGGGGCTGACGATCCGGATGTCGCCACTCCCGCGGGTGCCGGCCAGCATGGCGGCCTTGACCGACAGCGAACTGCCGCAGGTGAAAAATACGGCATGATCCGCGCCTCGGCCCGAGCAGTGGCCCGGCCGCGTGAAACCATGGAGGTCCAATCGGCGATGCTCTGCCAGCGCCTCCAGAATTGGCACCCCGCACTGGTCCATGGGCCCCCTCAGCCGACCGTTACAAGTTCCGGGTCACGTTATCGGCCCGAACCCCGGTGCGCAAGGAGCCGCGTTGACTCATAGAAAACCTCCGCGTAGCCGGATACGTTGCCTCATTTGAAAACCTCCGCGTAGCGGCGTGTTGGACGGTGCAGGCAGCTGGTGCCGGTTATGCCCGTTTCTATGGAGCTAACGATGGCCCAGCGGCAAGCCGTGACGAAGAAAAAAGCCCTAGCCTACAAGAATGCCGATCGTGCAGGCAAGTCCCGGATCCTGGACGAGCTGGTCGAGCTGACCGGTTGGCACCGCGACTACGCCCGGGCTGCCCTGCGGGACGCATCGGTCTTGAAAATAGTCCGCCCACGGCCGGGCCGGGCACCCGTCTACGGGCCGGACTTGCAGCCGGCGCTGATCAAGTGTTGGACGGTGCTGCGCGCCCCGGCCGGCAAGCTGCTGGCCCCGATGCTTCCGGTCCTGGTCCCGCTGCTGCGCCGCGACAAGGAACTCGAGATCTCCGATGAGCAGGCCGCCCTGCTGATGAGGATGAGCGCGGCGACGATCGACCGCAAGCTCTGCGGAGAACGGGAGAGACTGCTGCCACGGGGACGCTCGCATACCAAGCCCGGCACCCTGCTGAAGTCCCAGATCCCCGTGCGGACCTGGGCCGACTGGGACGACGCGGTCCCCGGCTTCGTGGAGATCGACTTGGTCGGCCACGACGGCGGCAACAGCAACGGCGAGTTCTGCTTCACCCTGACCGTGACCGATATCGCCACCGGCTGGACCGTGAACCGTTCGGTCCGGAACAAGGCCGCCAAATGGGTCTTCGAAGCCCTCGAACACGTCACGGCGGGATTCCCGTTCCCCATCATCGGGATCGATTCGGACAACGGCTCCGAGTTCATCAACGAGCATCTGCTCGCCTACTGCCACGCCCGGCAGATCACGTTCACCCGGTCCCGGCCCGGAAACAAAAACGACGGCGCGCACGTGGAACAGAAGAACTGGGCCCGGGTCCGCGAACTCGTCGGTTACCTGCGCTACGACACTGCCGCGGAATTGGACAAGCTCAACGAGATCTGGGACCTGGACCAGACCTTCACCAACTACCTGCTGCCCCAGCAGAAACTCATCGAGAAGCAACGCAAAGGGGCCAAAGTCATCAAGAAGCACGACGCCCCGGCAACACCGCACCAGCGGGCGGTCCGGCACGAAACCATGCGCAAACATCCCGTCATCCACATAACGCCGCGTTCAAACGCATCAAGCCCGGAGCACTCTCACGCCAGATCCTGGCCCTGACAGCGGAACTGGAAACCCTTGCCCTGGCCAAGAAGCCCGCCCGCACCAAACCCGTCAACAAGGCATGGAACGCCTGAGCCTCCCCGAAGGAAATCCACTGAGTCGAAGAAACCGCTATCCGGAGGTTTTCAAATGAGGCAACGAATCAAAGTTCCCGGAGGTATTGCAATGAGGCAACAGGGGAGCGCGATCCGATGGAGCGAGTGGGTCGGCCGGTTGGGCCGGCCGGCTATCCTGGCACAGTTGGCCGTCTTCGGCGTCAATAGAAACAGCGGGCAGGGCACCGAGTGCTCTGCCCGCTGTTCCCGCTCGGCGGCTCGTTCAGGATGCCAGCCTAGGCTCGTTAGAGGTCGGTGACCGTCGTTGTCTTCGCGGCGCCGGTCTCGGCGTCGACGGTCACGGCGTAGGACCTGGTTGCGGTCTCGACGGTGACGACGAAGGATTTCTTCTTGCCGCCGAAGTCACGCTTGGTGGCTACAACGCGGCCGGTGGAGTAGTTGACCTCTTCGAGTGCAGCTGCCATCGCCTCGGTATTGTGCAGGAAGCGGCCGTTGTTCGACTTCACCTCGAAGTCGATGACAGCTTCACGCTCGCCCTCCGCGTCCTGGGCGGGCAGAGTCCACAGGATGTGCAGGACCGGTGCGGCGTTGGACTCGTAGGCGTCGGCGGATCTGTTGCCCTCCCCTTCGATCTTCAGGGTCAGGGCGTTGCCCTGGGACCAGTCCTCGCGGTCGATGATTTGCTGGGCCAGCCCGGACAGGTCGGGGGTCCGCTGGTCGGGACCGGCGGCGCGGTCTTCTGTCCAGAGCGGGATGTCCGACCAAGCTACGCCGTCCTCGGTGAACGTGCGGGAGGTGAGGTCGTACGCTTCTTCAGTGAAGGGGGAAGAATCACCGGTGTTTTCGGCGAGGATTTCCATGCTGAAGTTTTCGGTGGACATCTCCGGCTCGTCGACGGTGAATTGCACGTAGGCCTGCTTGATCTGGGCGCCCGCGGGGACTGCCAGGTCGTCGAAGCGCAGGCCGATGGCTTGGCCGGTGGAGCCTTCGTTGGCAATCTCTAGGTCGGATGAATCGAGGTACATCTTTCCGTTGGACAGGTACTCTTCGATGTCGTCGTTACCGGTGCGGATGGGAGAGACGGTGTAGCTGTCGGTGGAGCCGACGTTGATTAGCAGCTGGACCGCATCGGTGTGCACCTTTCCGTCCACGAGGGCGGTGACAGTAATCCGGATGGGCATATTGGCGAGGGGCGCGTTGGCGACGGTGACGGTGCCGTCGTCGGAAATCTCCACCATGTCGGAATCGGCGGAGTAGGCCACGGTGTGGCCGGTGAGATCCACGGCGTTGCCTTGGGCGTCGGTGGCGGTAGTGGCCAGCTTGACGGACTCCCCGGGTGTGAGGGAGTCCTGGGACGCCGTCAGATCGAACGTGGCAACCTGGACCGTGTCCCGCTCCGGGCCGCCGGTAAGCCCGAAGGGCTGGGTGAAGGTGATGCCGCCGGGGCCGATGAGCTCGGCGCGGACGTAGGAGCCGGCCTTGCCGGTGTGATCGTCCAGGTCGATGGCTGGCCCTTCGGCGATCACTTGGCCTTCGGAGATCCAGCGCACCGAGTCCGTGTCCACGCCGGTGATGGTGATAGAGTCCTTGGCCTCGTCGACGACAATGTTGGAGATGGTGGGCGTCATCCCCTGGGACACGAAGTCGCGGCCCAGTTCCCGGTGGGAGACCTTGGCGGAGGCGTAGAAGGCGCCGGTTTCCATCGAGTGGCGGAATGCGTTTTCGCTCAGTTCCGGCATCAGGTGCATGTTGTAGGAGAAGCCCAGCGCGCTGTTGGAGTGGGCGTCGTCGTTGGAGAAGCCCCAGACAGGGCGTTCGGGCATCATCTCGGTGAGGATGTTGTCCCAGAGGATGCGGTCGGACGCGGAGTCGCCGTCTTTCTTGTTGACGATCTCCATGCCCATGGAAGAGTCGTACCGGGTGAACAGGTCCACGTACTTTTGCACGGTTTCCGGTTTCGTGGAAGCGACGATGCCTTCTGCCCCGGTGTTGCCGCGTCCGCCGGTGTAGCGTCCGGGGTGGGCGACCGCGGAGACGCCGCCGAGCTCCTCTGCCTGGGCGATGTTGCCTTCGAGGGTGGCACCGGATGCGTTGTTGAAGTCCGCCCAGTAGGTCAGGAGGTGGTCGGAGCGGGACTGCTCGTTGGAGTTGGTGACAGGAAGCATGCCGTTGCCGTCGCGCCCCTCGCCCGCCTTCAATTGCTCGAGGCGCTCGGCGCTCAGGTAGGTGAGCGGACCGCGGGCGTTGGACGCCGGACGGTCGGTTCGGTCCCAGGTGGTGTTGGTGAAATTGTGGTCGGTCAGCGCGAAGATATCGAAGTCCTTCGCGTAGGCGTCCTCGAAGCGTTCGGCCGCGGTGTTGCCGCCGTCGGACTCGTAGGAGTGGTTGTGCGTGCCTGCCTTGTACTGGTCCCATCCCGACCAGTCCACTGCGGCGTACGGATTGTCGATGGTTAAGTCGAATTCGGTGGCGAAGGCCGGTGTCAGGATGGTGCCGCCCAACACCGTGGCGAGGGCGAGCGTCGTGCAGGCGCGAGTGCTGCGTTTCATTCTCTAGGTCTCCAGAAATGTTGTTGTCCAACTGCCTGAATGCCGCCGTTTCCGCGGGGCCGGAGGTGCTGTGACCGGCCCGGCGGGTCCCGCCGGCATCTTCGACCCTAGGGAGCGCCGAGTGTGGGAACGCCGACCATGGGTGGCGGGACGGTGAACCAGTGCTGAATGTTCGGCCTCGCGCCACAAGATCTGCACGGCGCTCCCCGAAACTGCAAGAAGGAAGCACCGCTGTGGCCGGCGTGATGCGACGCTGGTGGAAGACTCTCCGCATGGACGCTGTGGAACGGAAACAAGCCGAGGAACAACTGCACGTTCTAGACGGCATCCTCATAGGGATGAGGCGGAGGGAAGAGGTTTTCACCGTTGTCGAAGACCTGTGTGGACATGAACGAAGCAGTTGGCCGCCTCAACGCACTGCTGGGCCTGGATGAAATCTGTAGTCGCGTGATCCTCGATATGCAGGTACGAAGATGGACTCGGGGAACTCGCCGTGCCATTGAGGATGAGGCGGAAAGCATCCGCTCGGCCCTCGGCAGGCGCTAGCTGGCAGAGCTGCCCGCGAAGGGGCGCGCTCCGGGGCCGCTCAAGGCATCCCCCGGTAGAGCGGCGTGGTCCCGGCCGCATAGCGTCATCCGCAGGGATGATCCAGCCGGCCGACAAGATCATCCTTGCGTGCGCTGTGCCCGCTGCCGGCAATCCGTAACGTAGCTAGTGGCCCCGAAAGCCAGGGCGCCATCCCACACACGAAGGACGGTTCAGATGATCGAGGCACAGGGCCTGGTCAAGGTCTACGGAAACAAACCGGCAGTGCAGGGCGTCTCCTTCACTGTGCAGCCCGGCCGGGTCACCGGCTTCCTGGGCCCGAACGGCGCAGGCAAGTCGACCACCATGCGGATGATCATGGGACTGGACCGTCCCACCTCCGGCGACGTGCTGGTCAACGGCAAGCACTACGCCAAGCACCGCGCACCGCTGCGCGAAGTCGGCGCCCTGCTGGACGCCAAGGCGGTGCACACCTCGCGCACCGCATACAACCACCTCCGGGCCATGGCCGCCACCCACAGCATCCCCACCAAGCGGGTGCACGATGTCATCGAGCTGACCGGCCTCGGCGCAGTGGCCAAGAAGCGCGTCGGCGGATTCTCGCTGGGCATGGGGCAGCGGCTGGGCATCGCGGCCGCACTGCTCGGTGACCCGCAGACCATCATCTTGGACGAGCCGGTGAACGGACTGGACCCGGAAGGCGTGCTCTGGGTGCGCAACCTGGTCAGGGCGCTCGCGGCCGAGGGACGGACGGTGTTCCTGTCCTCCCACCTGATGAGCGAAATGTCGCTGACGGCGGACCATCTGATCGTGATCGGCCGCGGCCGGATCATCGCCGATGCGCCCATCCAGGACATCCTGAACAACCGCGCCCAGCGGGTGCGGGTGCGCACCGACCGCCCGGACGTCCTCACCCGGGCTCTGGCCGGCGAGGGCGTCAGCGTCGAAGCGCGCGAACCGGAACTGCTGGAAGTCAGCGGCGTGGCGGCGCGGGCCATTGCCGAAACCGCTCTCGCCCAGCAGGTGCTTGTTTACGAACTCACCCCGCTGCAGGCGTCCTTGGAAGAGGCCTACATGGACCTGACCAAGGACGACGTCGAATACCATTCCGGCCCGGTGGCCGATGTACATGACCATGCCGGCACCGCAGAGTCCGGACGGCACGCTGCTGTCGCCGCCGGCGCCAGCCAGGAAGGAAACTGACCATGAGCGCTGCAACCCTGACTCCCCAAGCCGGGCGCGTCACCGGCCACGGCGTGAGCTTCCCCCGCACGCTGCGAAGCGAGTGGATCAAGTTCACCACGCTGCGTTCCACCTGGGTGCTGCTGGCAACCACCGTCCTGGTGATGGTCGGCATCGGCCTGCTCGGCGGCTGGGGCATTGCCACCGGCATGGAACAGATGGAATCCGCCGGCCAGGACCCTGCCGCGGCGGGCATGGACGTGTCCATCCTGTACCTGATGACCAGCGGCGGCCTTGACTTCGGCCAGCTGATCATCGGCTCGCTCGGCGTGCTGCTGATCGCCTCCGAATACTCCACCGGCATGATCCGGTCCACCATGACGGCGGTGCCGTCGCGGCTGTCGCCGCTGTTCGCCAAGGCCCTGGTCGTCGCGGTGGTGGCCGCCGTCGTCGGCATTGTTTCCAGCTTCATCACCTACTTCCTGCTGCAGCCGATCCTGGCCAACTACGGCCGGGAATTCGGGCTGGACGTGGACCACCTGGTGCAGTCCATGCTGCTCTCCGGCGTGTACCTGGCCATCGTGGCGCTGATGGGCCTGGCGCTCGGATCCCTGCTGCGCAACAGCGCCGGCGGGATCGTCACCCTGGTGGTGCTGCTGCTGGTGCTGCCGATCGTCGCCCAGATCATCCCCTTCGACTGGGTGCAGGACGGCGTCATGCCCTTCCTGCCGTCCAACGCCGGACGGCAAATGGTGATGCTGGAAACCGCCGACGGCGACCTGACCCAGTGGCAGGGCGGGCTGGTCATGGCGGCCTGGGCCGCAGTGCTGCTGGCCGGCGCGGCGGTGACCACCAAGGCGCGGGACGTCTAAGCGCCCGGCTAGGCTCAACGGATGACTGACAAGCCTTCGGTGAAGGAGGCGGCGGAACGAACGGCCGCCGTCTCCTTCACCGAAATTTCTTCCAAGCGCCGGGGTCCCATCCGGCGCTATTTCCATACCCACCCGGTGGCGATGGACTGGGTGCTGATCGGCATCCACGTGCTGTTCGGACTGCCGAATGCGGTAATGACCGCGGCCGACGGCGAGTGGTCGCCGCTGCTGCTCCTGTTGGCCGGAGGCGCGGCGTTGGTGTGGCGCCGCCGGTACCCGCTGCTGGTGCTGGCGGCCATTGCCGTGGTGGACATGTTGATTGTGCTGGTGACCAGCACCGGCAGCGGCTCCTTCGCCATGTGGTTTGCCGTCTACACGGTGGCAACCACCCAGCCCGCGGTGCGCGCCATCGCGGCGGCGGTGCTCGCCGTCGTGCCGATGATGGTGGTCATGGCGGTCCGGATGCCGCCGGAGATCGCCAAGCAAATCGCTACCGGGGAAGTCCCGGCCTTTGTTGGCCTGATTACCGGGCTGGTGCTGATCTTGGCAAACATCATCGCCGCGGGGATTGGCGTCACCGTCCGCCGGGACCGGCTTCACGATGCCGAACTGCAGAGCTGGGCGGTGGACAACACCAAGCTGGCGTCGGCGAACGAACGCACCCGCATTGCCCGGGAGATGCATGATGTGGTGGCCCACTCGCTATCGGTGATGATCGCGCTTTCTGATGGCGCCGCCGTCGTGGTCCGCAAGGATCCGGAACGCGCCGGGCAGGTGCTGGACCAACTCTCTGCAACGGGCAGGACGGCGCTGGCGGACATGCGCCGGGTGCTGGGAGTGCTGCGCACCGAGAACGGTGCGGACGTGGCCCCGTTGGCACCGGCGCCGTCGGGCGATCAGATGAGCGGGCTGCTGGACGGCTTCCGGGCAGCCGGCCTGCCGCTGCGCACGGTCATGTCCGGGCCGGCGCTGCCGGACGACCAGAATTTCCGACTCACCGTGTTCCGGATTGTGCAGGAGTCCCTGACCAACGTGCTGCGCTACGCCAAGGGCGTGTCCAGGGTTGACGTGGCGTTGATCCGCGACGGCGACGCCGTGCACATCACGGTGGCCGACGACGGCCGGGACGCCGGCGAGTCCGACTCGCTGGGTGCCGGCCAAGGCCTCGTTGGCATGCGCGAACGCGCCGCCATCTACGGCGGCCGCGTTGCCAGCGGGCCGCGATCCGGCGGTGGTTGGATGGTGGAGGCAACCCTGTATTGGCCCGGAGAGGAAGAGACGAGTGTCTGAGAGCACCGAAGGCAGCCCGGCCGGGCCGGTGAAAGTCCTGCTGGTGGACGACCAGCCGCTGCTGCGGATGGGCTTCAAGCTCATCCTCGAGGGCGAGGACGACGTCGTTGTGGTGGGGGAGGCGTCCGACGGCGCCGAGGCGCTGGAGCTGACCCGGCAACTGGCGCCGGACGTGGTGCTGATGGACGTGCGGATGCCGGTGCTGGACGGGATCGAGGCCACCCGGCAGATTGTCACCGCCGGGCTGCCGGCACGGGTGATCATCCTGACCACGTTCGATCTGGACGAGTATGCGTTCGCCGGGCTGCAGGCCGGAGCCAGCGCCTTTCTGCTGAAAGACGTGGCGCCCGCAGAACTGGTCCAGGCGGTGCGCCTGGTCTCCTCCGGCGACGCCGTGGTGGCGCCGCGGGTGACGGCACGGCTGCTGGAGACGTATGTGCGCGGTTTGTCCCCGGTGGGCAGCCCGGCGGCCCCGCCGCAGCGCGACCCCTTGCTGGACGACCTGACGCCGCGGGAACTGGAAGTGCTGCAGACCATCGCGGAGGGCCTGTCCAACGCGGAAATCGCGCACCGGTTCTTCCTCTCGGAAGCGACCGTAAAGACGCACGTGCGGCGGATCCTCGCCAAGCTGCACCTGCGCGACCGGGTGCAGGCCGTCGTCTACGCCTACGAGACCGGCCTGGTAGTGCCGAGCCAAGGACTGGACTACTGACGCAGTCCGTCCCTGGGGCCAGGCCTGCACCCTTGACCCGCGCGGCGCGGTGCGCCGAAACATGGCCGCGCTGTGGAGGACAGGTCGGTCCGGCGGATTTACGCGCCCGGTCCGGTGTCCGGTAGCATTGACAAGTCTGTGCTGTCAGCACCAGCCGGTATTCCTTGTGACAATAGCCAAAACACATCCAATATCCCTGTGCGGTGGCAGGCAGGCAACGCAACAGAACCTCCTGTTACGGAAAGACCGTGACCGCTTAGCCCGAAGGAGGTGGGTTCACAATGCGTGCTTATGAACTGATGGTAATCATCGACCCCGAGGTCGAAGAGCGTACCGTAGAGTCCTCGCTCGACAAGTTCCTCAATGTCGTCCGCAACGACGGCGGAACCATCGACAAGGTGGACATCTGGGGACGCCGCCGGCTCGCCTACGACATCAAGAAGAAGTCCGAAGGCATCTACGCGGTGGTCAACTTCACCGCCACTCCCGCTACTGCTGCTGAGCTTGACCGCCAGCTTGGTCTGAACGAGACCATCCTGCGCACCAAGATCATCCGCCCGGAGGAGCAGAAGATCTCCGCTGAGTAATCAGCTGTGATCGCCGCGTCCTTTCCGGGACCGGCATTGACGAAGACAATCCCGCGCACCATCTGGCAAGCGGGACCAGGACATCAGGAGGCAACATGGCAGGCGAAACCGTTATCACGCTCGTCGGTAATCTCACCAACGATCCCGAGCTGCGGTTCACTCCGTCCGGGTCCGCGGTAGCGAACTTCACCGTTGCATCCACGCCGCGGACCTTCGACCGCCAGTCCAACGAGTGGAAGGACGGGGAAACCCTGTTCCTCCGCGCGTCGGTATGGCGCGAAGCTGCCGAGAACGTCGCCGAAACCCTGACCAAGGGCATGCGCGTGATCGTTCAGGGCCGGCTGAAGTCCCGTTCGTACGAAACCAAAGAAGGCGAAAAGCGTACCGTCATGGAGCTTGAGGTCGACGAGATCGGCCCCTCGCTGCGCTACGCCTCTGCCAAGGTCACCCGTACCCAGCGCTCCGGCGGCGGGCAGGGCGGCTTCGGCGGCGGCCAAGGCGGCTTTGGCGGCGGCGGCTTCGGCGGAAACCAGAACCAGGGCGGTTGGGGCGGACAGCAGTCCGGCCAGCAGCCCGCACCCCAGGATGATCCGTGGGGAGCACCGGCCGGCGGCAACTCCGGCGGCTGGGGCAACGGTCCGGATTCCAACGAACCTCCCTTCTAACAACAAACCCCATCCCGTGGAAAAGATCCACGGGCTCCACAAGATAAAGGAGCTCCACGATGGCTAAGGCTGAAATTCGTAAGCCCAAACCAAAGTCC